>SLHN01000315.1 GCA_007136145.1 Thioalkalivibrio sp. | reverse complement strand
ACTGGCTCGACGGAGCCCTGATGCTGGGCTTCGATGATCGTAACGTCGAAGTCGAGGAGGCCTATCTGCGGACCCTGAGTCTGCCAGGCGGATTGCAGTTGAAGGGAGGCAAGTTCCTTTCGGACATCGGGTACATCAACAGCCACCACAACCACGACTGGGACTTCGTCGATCGCCCGTTGTTCAGCGAATTCCTGTTCGGTCACCACGGATTACAAGACATCGGCGTGCAACTGAGTTACGTGCCTGCCACGTCCTGGTACACCCGCGTTGGTATCGAGGCCTTCCAGGGCGACGAGGACGAGGGCGTGGCTCGCTTCGACGGTGGTATTCCCGTGGATCGGAAGTCCGGACCTCGCCTGTTCACGACGTTCGCGAAGACCGGTCCCGACCTCGGTGCCGACCACGCCCTGCAGTTGGGAGCATCGGCGGGCTTGCTCCGCGACTATGGTCGCCTGGAAGACCACGGAGCACACGGCCACGCACTTGTCGGCGACGGCTGGTTCGCCGGGATTGATGCCGTCTACCGCCATTACGCCGGACGCGGTTATGGACACGGGGACTGGCGGGTCGGTGGGGAGTACTTCGTCGTATCCCGTAACGTGGATGAATACCTGCAGGGCCACCACGGATGGACACGTCGGGGCAACTACACCGAGCGGCAGGATGGCCTCTATCTGCAAGCCGTGTACGGCTTTCGCCCACGCTGGGAAGCGGGAATTCGTGCCGAAGCGCTGGGCCTGACCAACCGGGTAGTGGACTTCCACCCCACCCGTCTCGAATCACTCGATACCTCGTATCGGTACGCGGCACAAGTCACGTTCCGGCCAATAGAACCGCTGTTCCTGCGCGCGCAGATCAACTACGACGACTTCGCGCATCACGCCCACGACCATGGTCACGGCCACGGTCATGACCACCACGGCCACGGGGGTTCGGGAAGCGGACTCGGGTTTCTGCTCCAGGTGAACGTGGCGCTGGGCGCTCACGGCGCACACCGATTCTGAGGTTGCGGCAACCCACTGATTCCCGATCAACCTATGCAATTGGGGGAGAACACCATGTCATTGTCAATGGCTGCCGGAGTCCGACTGGTCCCTGCGGTACTGACCAGCTTTCTGCTGTTCGTGCTGTCCGCGACCAACGTCCAGGCCGGTGCACTCAACGTCGTGACCACTACCGCGACGATGGGGATGCTGGCGCGTGAGATTGGCGCCGATAAGGTCGAAGTTCGGGTGCTTGCAGCACCAGACCGGGATCCACACTACCTTGACGCCCGCCCCGCGTTCATGGCGGCTCTGCGCAGAGGCGATATGCTGGTCGAAATGGGTGCCGGTCTCGAGGAAGGCTGGTTGCCCGCAGCGCTGACCGGGGCTGCGAACCCGAAACTGAACAGCGGGCGCCCGGGTCATTTCTCGGCGTCGGATTTCCTCCACCTGCGCCGGTCCATCACCATGGACGGCCCTAATCTCGGGCATGTGCACGGCGAGGGCAACCCCCACTTTCAACTGGATCCGCGGCGGGTCGCGGCGGTGGCCGGACCCCTGGCAGACCGCCTGGCTGAACTGCTGCCCGCCTACCGCAGGGAATTCGAGGACCGCGCCCGGATCGTCCGCGCACGGATCCTGGAACACGAGGAAACCGTCGCAGCCCAGGTGGAGCCCGGCCAGCGCTTCGTGGCCTACCACGAAGACATCGATTACCTCGAGGAGTGGCTGCCAGTCGAGGTGGCCGGATACCTGGAACCCCTACCGGGCATTCCGCCCACCGCAAGGCACCTCCGTGGGCTGGCTGACACTTTGCGCGATGGACCCAGGGGCGTAGTCCTCCACGCAGTCTACCAACCCTCGCGCGGCGCCGACTGGCTCGCGACGGAAATCGCGTGGTCCCGACAGGCACTGCCAATGGAACCGCCGGCCAACGGCAAGCTCGACGACTACCTCGAACTGATGCGGATCTGGGCCACCCCTTTCCAGACCAACGAATGAGCGCGAGCCCGGAATCCGCGCAGCCCATACTGTCCTGCACGAACATCCGTGTCGGATTCGATCGACCCGTGCTTGGTCCGCTGGATCTCCGGCTCGGTCGTGGGGAGAAAATGGTTTTGACCGGTCCCAATGGTGCCGGCAAATCGCTATTGCTGCGTTGCCTGATCGGCAAGGCACGGGTCTTCAGCGGACAGGTCCAACGGAGCCCCCGCACGAAAACATGCCTTCTTGCGCAGGAGCACCCTCGACCGGCTCTCTGGCCGCTGAACGGTCATGACTGGTTCCGTGCGCTGGGTGCGCGCGTGCCCGGGGACAGTTCTGTGCGCACGCTGCTGTCGCGTCGTCTGGACCGCCTGAGTGGCGGACAGTGGCAACTGTTGCGGCTGGCAGCAGTGCTGCACACGTCCGCCGACATCCTTCTGCTCGACGAGCCCGCAAACCATCTGGACGCCGAGGTGCGCGACAGTGCACTCGGACTGTTGCAGTCGCTTCCACCGAATACCGCGTTGCTGATGACGAGTCATGACGCACAGTTCCTGGCCGGCACCGGATTTCCCGAAGTGCCGCTGGCGGACCTCCTGTGAACAGCGATCCGTGGTGGTCCGTTCCATTCGCGGGGGGATTGGCGGTCACCCTGATGCTGGCTTTCGCAGGTGCGGGGCTGTTCCTGCGCGGGTCGGTCTGGCAGGCCTTGGCGGTTGGACAATGGGCGGCGCTCGGCGGGGTGGTTGCGGCGACCGTTACCCTGCCTGTGGTTCCGGTCGCCGTCTCGCTGGCGGGTGCGGTGATGATCCTGTTGCACCGCATACGTGACCGTGAGCGCTGGCCGCTGGCGCTGTTTCTTGCGGGGCTTGCCTTGGTCACGCTGTTATCGGCAAATCTACCTCAGGCGAATCTCGCCGCGGCGCGCTGGGCCGAGGGACAGGTCTATTTCCTCGATCGCGAACTGCTTTGGACCATCGTCAGCGTCACCGTCGCAAGCCTATTGCTCGCACCTCTGCTGGTTCGCATCTGGCTGTCGGCTCAGGCGAGCCCGGACGTCGGCCTGCGGTCCACACACCGCGGCGGCTTCGTGGTACTCGAAGCGGCTTGGTGGGTCGGGGTACTGGTGCTGGGCACCGCCGCCCTCGGGCTCCCTGCCGCGCTCGCAGCCTTGCTGTTGCCGGCATGGGGAGCGGCCTCGGTCGCGCGGGGGCTGAGTGGATTTCTCGCACTGTCGCTGCTGTTGGGCACCACGGTGTTCATGCTGGGCTGGTTCAGCGCACTGCACCTGGACCAGCCATTTGCCCCGGTCTTCGTGACCTGGGCTTTGATCATCGCCGCAGTGCCCCGAGCCACCCTGTTTCTGGTCGATTCATGGAAGAGTAACGGAAGCCGGAAAAGGCAAATCGACCAACGGACCGGCGACCGGCGCTCGTAAACCACGCTCCACGGAATCGAGCGGGGGCGCCCATTGCAGAGCCGCTCCTTCTCTCGCGACAGGACTCGCGAAACCAACGCAATGTTATAGCGTTTTTTATTTAACAACGAGAGGTACATGATATGAAGATTCCAGTTCTACTCACCCCCATTGCACTTGCGGTTACCTTGGCCCTTTCGGGCTGCGGCGGCAGTAGCAGTAGCAGCCATGGCAACCATGATGACCATGACCATGACCATGACCACGAGATCGCGGGTGCGGTCCGAGCTCTGGTCGGGAATGCCGACGGCTCATTGAGGGTTTATGGAATGGCCAACGGTGAGCTCGTGGCCACCTATCAGATCCCGGATGTTTCTGGTGTCAACACAACCGAGGACGGCCGGTTCGGGGTGATCAATGTTCGGGGCGATGGTCAGCAGTTTCGCTTCCTGGACTCCGGGGTCTGGGTGCTCGATCACGTGGACCACGTACACCTGGAGGTGGATCCGCCGACACTGCTCGCGTTTTCGGTCAACGGGTCCAACTACGGCACTGGCCGCCCGGCACATGTAGTCTCTCGCGACGGGCGTGTCGCACTCTTCTTCGATGGCGACGCAGAGACCGACCCCGCGGTGGCCGTGATCCTGCGCCGGTCGGCGCTCGAAACCGGCGGTAACCCTGTTCCAGTGGCGCTCACCGGCAATGGTCATCATGGTTTGGCTCTGCCCACCGCGGAGGATACGGTGATCATGAGCGTGGCCGAGGGAACAGGTCGAGCGAGGACTGGGATCCGGATCTACGATGCCGCGGGCGCGGAGGTCGCTGCGTTTCCACAGTCCTGCCCCGGCCTGCATGGTTACGCCGTAGTCGGCTCGCACTACCTGCTGGGATGTCATCGGACCGATGGCGCAGGTGGGGTGTTACGCATCACTCACGACCCCAACCCCGCCCATGCTTCGGACCGATTCACGCAAGCGCAGATTGCTTATCCGGAAGGCACACTTCATATCTCGAATTTTGCCTTCCACCCGGAGAACTCGTGGGCGGTTGCACCCTGGGGCACCGAGGCGATGATTCGTGTCGACCCGACCGCCGACGCCCTGAGCGACGCCGATATTCTCACCCTGCCTGCAGGCCAGTGTGGCTATACGATGCGCGATGATCACGGCGAGGATCTGCTGGTGCTGACCGTCGACGGCATGCTGCACAGTGTCGATGTAGCCAGCTGGGAGGTGCACTCGTCGATGCAGGTGATGGACCCGTTTGAATGCACCGGAACGCGTCCCGTGCTGCGCAGTGTCGGCGGTTTCGCCTACCTGACCCGACCAGCGAACTCCGACCTGCTCGAAATCGATCTCGATCACGACGGCGAGATCACGCAGGCGGTCGAGCTGCCGGACACACCAGTACGAATGACTCTGTTCCGGCATCCGGCAGGCCTGGAGGATTACGGCGATCACTGAGACCTGCCCGGTTCGGCGGTTCGCGGCGGACCACCCCGGTCCGCCGTGACGTTCCGGACCCGCCCTGGCCATTGCTCACCCGATCTGCGGTACGGGAAGCCCGTGTCCTGTCACACCAACCTGACTCGCCACGGGCGTTCCAACTCGGAATCGAAGGGGACAAATCGCCCCGGCTAACTGTCACGGCCAGCGGCCACCCCGAACGATGAAAGTTCCAAGCGTAGGGTGTCAATGAGCGCAGCGAATTGCACCGCTCGAGGCCCGGGGGCCAGCCGGCGTGGGATCGGTGCGGTTCGGCTTCGCCTCACGGCACCCTGCGCGGTTTCTTTCACGCTAACCAAAGTACTGCCGCGCAGGCAAATCACGCTTCGTGATCCAGGGGGTTTCTGCACGTTGCACAGGTTCGTTATCCTTGCGCATCACGCATTTCGGACCAACCATGCACTGCAAAAATCAATCCCGCGCTCAATTGCTTCCGCGCGGCGTCATGCTGAACGCCTATCCGGACAGCATCGGCGCAAAACTCGCCGATCTGGTCGCCTTGCTCAAACGGCCCGAGCTCGACGACGCGTTTTCGCTGCTTTATGTCCTGCCCACCTTCTTCAATAGCGACCTCGATCGCGGCTTTTCGATCATTGATTACGGGATCAACGAGGAACTCGTCCGGCCGCAGGATCTGGACGATCTCGACCGCCTCGGGATCCTGTTCAAGTTTGACCTCATCCTGAACCATCTTTCGGTGGCGTCGCCACAGTTCCGGGATCTGCTGGAGAAGGGAGACGCATCCGAATACAAGGATTTCTTCGTCGACTGGAACGACTTCTGGAGCTGTTGCGGCCAGCGCGGTGATGATGGCTTCGTGGTTCCGCACGACGAGCACCTGCAGAAGCTCTTCCTGCGCAAGCCCGGGCTGCCGATCCTGAAGGTCGCCTTTCCCGATGGTTCCGAGCGGCCATACTGGAACACGTTCTACCAGCAGGTGAGCTACAGACCGGTATCGGCCGAAGCGTTCACTGGCCTGAGCGGGGTCACTCAAGAAAGTGCCACACAGATCGCGTCCATGGTCAACACCGCGCTGCAGACCGAACCGGACATCGATCGCATCTATCTCGACGGCCACGACTATCTCCGCGACGAGATACGCGAAATTCTGAAGGGGCACCGTCTGTACCTGGGACAGATGGACCTGAACGCCCGTTCGGAGAAGGTCTGGGAGTTTTACGACCAGACTCTGCGGCAACTGCGGGACTACGGAGCGAAGATCATCCGTCTGGATGCCTTCGCCTATCTGCACAAGGAGCCTGGTCAGGCCAATTTCTTCAACAAACCAGGTACCTGGGAGTATCTGCAGCGGCTGAAGGAAATGGCCGGGAAGTACAACCTGATCATCTTCCCCGAGGTTCATGCCGAGTACGGCAAGGGGTTGCATCGCGAAGTCGCGCAGGAAGGATATCCGATCTACGACTTTTTCCTTCCGGGCCTGGTCATCGACGCCCTGGAACGCGGAACCAGCGAGCATCTGCTGCGCTGGGTCGACGAGATCAAGGCCGAGCAACTGGAGACGATCAACATGCTCGGCTGCCATGACGGAATCCCCGTACTCGACCTCCGCGGCGCCGAGGTCGACGGAGAATCCCGTCCAGGCCTGCTCGGGGACGCCGAGATCGAGGCGGTGATGGAACGCATCATCGAACGCGGCGGCCGGGTCAAGAACCTGTATGGGCCGGATGGCCGAAAGATCGCCTATTACCAGATCAATGCCACCTACTACAGTGCGTTGGGCGAAGATGACCGTAAACTGCTTCTGGCACGCGCGATCCAGCTATTCATGCCAGGGATTCCGCAGATCTGGTACCTGGATCTATTCGCCGGGAGCAACGACTACGCCGCTGCGGATCGCGGCGGCCCCGCAGGCCACAAGGAGATCAACCGGACCAATCTCGACATAGGCGAAATCGAAACCCGCCTGAACTGGCCGATAGTGCGGCAGCAACTGGAGATGATCCGCTTCCGCAACCGGTCACCGGCATTTCAAGGTGAGTTGACAATTCTTCCGACTGCATCCGACAAGCTGCATCTACGCTGGCAGCACGGCGACAGCACGGTTTCTCTGGAAGCTGACCTGTGCAGCTTGGGCTTCAGGATCCGCGAACAGAATGGCTCCGACCGCAAGACCGTGTTCCAACAACCCTCCACTACCTGACCCGGCCAAGGTTTGCTCGAAACCGGTTGCCCACGCATTCCAGGCGGCGGGGCAACCGGCAAGAACCATCAAGATGCCGTCGGCGTGCCTGGCTGAGCATTCACGCTGCTACCCGCAGCCACGAGTTCCGGAACGCGCATCAGCCACATCTGATACAACGATGCGAAGATCATGAAGGTGGATGCAACCGAATAGCCGAACCCACCAAACATCACCAGCCACGCGAAGCCCGGCTGCATTTTCGTCAGCCACCACGCCAGCACATCCAGAATCAGGAAGGCGAACGGGGCCGCAATCAGTAGTGACTTGAACACAGGATCGAAGCCCCGGGCAAACGCGAAGATCAGGCCCACACCAAAGAACAGCATGCTGATCCCGAACAGATGAATGTGCGACTTACGGGTCAAGCTCGCCACCGTTTGCCCCGTATCGACTTCCGCACGCGCCTGTAAGTTCTCCACCTGCGTGAAGTTCGCAAGCCCAGGTACGTTCGAGTGACAGGCCACACAGTTCTGTTCCACGATCGGCTGAATCGTGGGTTCCCAGTCCGAAATCGGCGCTCCCTGCCGCGCCCAGGTTATCAACGTCGCACGGTCCTTGTCCGATGCGTACCCCTGCATCGACCCATTCAGTGCGGATTCGAGCCGGGTGTTGGTGCGGTTACCGTAATAGCTATAGACAACGTCGTCGACCGACAGGCCCGGTTTGCCGTCGGCCATCCCATGGGTCAGCATGATCTGTGCGCCGGCGATCAACAGACCAACGCCAATGGCCAGCAGGTATCCCGTAAAAAGTACCCGAACCGGTAGAGGCAGTCTCGGTAGTTCAAATAAGGTGGCAGTGTTCATCCGACAAGTTCCTTTTCCCCATAAAACGAACCGTCATTATCGCCAAGACGATCTATATTAGCTGATTATAATATTCTTGGATTAAGCCTTATTGCAGCCGATTGAAACGATTTTTTCGAGCCAGGCACGGTTTGGGATTGGGAAACTCCCGGCTCTCGTCCCGCAACCCACCTCACTCAACAGTTCATCCCCGCGCGTGCGGGGCACCGGGCGTTCACGAGTCGTGTTGAGCGGATCAGCGATCAGGGTACTGGCGGAGAGAGAGGGATGGATTCGCCGCTGCGCGGCTCACCCCTCCGGGGCGCCAGCAAAGCTGGCGTCCTGCCCTGCCGCTGCGCGTCAGGGCAGTCGAACCATCCTGTCGATATCGAGGGTT
>SLHN01000312.1 GCA_007136145.1 Thioalkalivibrio sp. | reverse complement strand
CGGCCCCGGCTTCCTCGGCAACGCTGCGAATCCGCTCCTCGGGCCCGACGAAAACCGGGACGATCAGCCCCCGGCGCGCGGCCTGCAGGGCACCGAGCATCGACTGCGTATCGACCGGATGCACGATGGCCGTGGGCAGGGGCTCCGGTCTCGAAGCGGCTTCGAGGAGTTCGTGCAGATGCCTGCGCTCGGCCATGCGCACCTGCGGCATCACGGCTCTGGGTCGGCGCACCTTCTTCGTCGGGGCGAGGACATCGGCGTCGCCCTCGATCACCGTCTTGCCCTCCTGATTCCTGCACAGGCAGTGGAAGCGGATACGGTGTTTCTCGTCGTTCTTCTCGGTGGCCTCGACCGTGACCGTGAGCACGTCACCGAGGACCACCGGCGCCTTGAAGCGCAGCGTCTGGCCGAGATAGATCGTTCCCGGTCCGGGAAGCTCGGTCCCGAGCAAGGTGGAGATCAGCGCGCCGCCCCACATGCCGTGCGCGATGATCTCCTGGAAGCGGCTGCTCTTCGCGAAATCCTCGTCGACGTGGGCGGGATTCACATCCCCCGACATCACCGCGAACAGCTTGATGTCGTCCATGGTCAGGCGGCGCTCGAGGCGCGCGGTGTCGCCGATCTCGATTTCGTCGTAGGTACGGTTTTCGATTTCCGTTTCGGAGGGTGACATCGTCTCAGCCCCTGATGTGCAGGCCGCCATCGACATAGGTGGTGACACCAGTGATCGAGCGCGCGGCGTCGCTGACGAGGAATGCGGCGGTTTCGCCGACGTCGTCGATACTGACCAGCCTGCGCGTCGGTGAACGCTCCCCGGCTTCGGCCAGCAGCCGATCGAAGTCGCGGATCCCCGAAGCGGCGCGGGTCGCGACCGGACCGGGGGAGATCGCATGCACCCGGATTCCTCCCGGGCCGAGTTCGGCGGCCATGTAGCGCACCGAAGATTCCAGCGCGGCTTTCACCGGGCCCATGATGCCGTAGTTGTCAATGACCTTCTCGGCACCGTGATAGCTCATCGTGATCATGCAGCCGCCATTCTGCATCAGCGGTTCGGCGAGTTTCGCCATACGCATGAACGAGTGGCAGGAGATGTCCATCGCGAGCAGAAAACCCTCGCGGCTCGAGTCGACCACGCGGCCGTGAAGATCGTCCCGGGGCGCGAAGGCGATCGAGTGGATCAGGAAGTCCAATTTGCCCCAGCGCTCGCTGGCAGCGCCGAACAGTGCCGCGGTCTGCGCGTCATCGCGCACGTCGCACAACAGCAGCGGGGCATCGCCGAGCTGTTCGGCCAGCGGGCGGACGTGGGGTTCCCCTTTGGGGTGTCCGTAGCCGAGAATCAGGTCGGCCCCGGCGCGATGCAGCGCGCGGGCACAGCCAAACGCGATGCTGTCGCCATTGGCGAGACCGGTGACGATGCCGGTCTTCCCCTTCAGACTTTGTGGCTGGCTCATCACTGCTCTCCCGGCGGATTTGACCAGGGCCTGCGGGCGGCCCTGGTCGATGGCGCGCTGCACCACGAGTCTAGCAAAAAGGCTGGCGGACCGGGGCCGGGGCAGCAGCCCGTCAGCGACCGGTTGCGCCCGCCAGGGCGCCGCGGTCGAAGCGGCCTTCGTAGAGGCGCAGCAGCGCCGGGATCACGAGCAGCACCAGCAGGGTCGCGACGCCGAGACCGAACACGATCGAGATCGCCATCGGGATCAGGAACTGGGCCTGTAGCGAGCGCTCGAACAGCAATGGCGTCAGGCCGGCGATCGTCGTCGCCGAGGTCAGGATCACCGCGCGCAGGCGCTGGCAGGAGGCCTCGATGATCGCGTCGCGCAGTGCCAGCCCCTGGTCGCGCAGGCTCTGGTAGAAGCTGACCAGGATGATCGAGTTATTCACCACGATCCCGGTCAGTCCGAACAAGCCGAACATCGAAAGGATGGTGAGTTCCACCCCCATCAGCCAGTGACCGAGAAAGGCCCCGAGAATGCCGAAGGGGATGATCGCCATGACGATCAGCGGCCAGCCCCAGGATGCGAACACCCAGGCGAGTGTCAGATACATCAGGCCGAGTGCTAGCAACAGACCCATGCGCATGTCGGCGAAGGTTTCCGCCTGGTCGGCCGCGCGCCCCTCGAAGGAGTAGTCGACGCCGTGGCGCTGCGCGAGTTCGTCCAGCGGCCCGTCCTCCAGTGCCGCGCGGATCCGCGCGGCATTGCTGATGCTGCGGTCCACCTCCGACGACACATGAATGGCGAGCCGCGTATCGGCGTGCCGCAGGGTCTCGAAGCCCTGCCGGGACTGGATTTCGACCACGCTGTCCAAAGGTGCCAGTGCGCCGGAGGGCAGGCGTATGGAAAGGCGATCAAGGGTCTCGGTATGGTGCCGTTCCCAGTCAGGCAGCCGGACCCGAACCTCGACTTCTTCCAGCCCGTCCTGGAAGATCTGTGCCAGGCGACCATCGAAGGCGTCGCGCAGCTGCGCCCCCACGCTTTCGGTGGTGAGGCCAAGAGCAAGACCTTCCGGCCGCAGCGAGTAAATCAACTGCTCGCGCCCGAATGGCGTGTCATCGTTGATCGCATACGTGCCGGCAAAGTCAGCGAAGAGCTCCGCCAGGTCGAGGGCGGCCGCTTTCAGACGGTCGGGGTCATCTCCGGTCAGTCGGATGTCCAGGTCCCGACCTGGCGGGCCCGCCGCGCGCTCGCTGATATTGAAATTCTCGATTCCCGGAGTCAGACGCACCCGGTCCTCCCAGGCGCGGATGATTTCACGGTTCATTACGTTGCGGGCTTCGGGGGAAACGAGTTCCACCTGGATGTTGCCGAACTGTTCTCCGCGCGGCGCATTACCGTCGCCGGGATCGATCCCGAGTCCGCGTCGCACCACCGCGGCATGCACCAGTCCTCCACCCAATGCCCGTTCCGCCTCGTACAACGCCTCCTCGGTCGCGGTCAGGAATTCCGCGACCCGTTCCGGTGGCGTCCCGGCGACAAAGTTGACCCCGGCATTGAGCACCGTGCCCTCCGGAGCCGGAAAGAAGGTGAACCCGATTCGGCCGCTCGCGGCCAGCCCGATGGCGAGGATCAGAGCACCGATCGCGAGCGCCAGGGTGATCCCGGCATGATCGACGGCGCGAGCGACGAGGCGCTTGAAGCCGCCGTAGCGCAGACGTTCGAAACCGTTGTCGAAACGCGCGCGCAGGCTGCCCTCTGCCGGTGGCTCGAGCCGGGAAAGCACGCCCTTCAGATGCGCCGGCAGGATCAGGAAAGCGATGATCAGGGTCGCGAGAATCACGCAGATCACTACCAGCGGGATGTCGAACAGGATGTTCCCGATGATGCCGCCGATCAGCATCAAGGGCAGAAAGGCGGCGACGGTGGTCAACGACGCCGAGATCACCGGCGCGAGCATCCGCCGTGCGCCGTTGCCTGCGGCTTCGTGCGGCTCTTCGCCCTTCTGGTGCAGCGTGTAGGCATGTTCGGAGACGACGATCGCGTTGTCGACGATGATTCCCAGCGACATGATGAAGCCGAACAGCGAGATCATGTTGATCGTCCCGCCAACCATCCAGAGAACGATCAATGCGGCAGTGAAGGCGATGGGAATCCCCAGTGCCACTCGCACCGCAACGTGGCGGTTGAGAAACAGGAACAGGATGCCAAGGACCAACAGCAGACCGCCGGCACCGTTTTTCAGCAGCAGGGTGATGCGCTCGAAAAGCAACTCCCAGAAGGCGTCGATCATCTCAAGGGAAACGCCCGGTGGGAGGACTGGGCGAACTTCCTGCAACCATTCCTCCAGGATCCGCGCCGCTTCCAACGAGTCCCCAGTCTCCGTGCGCATCAGTTGCATTTCCAGCGCCGGCTTGCCGCCGACGCTGACACTGACCTGGCCGTCGCGCGGCCGGCGTTCGATGTCGGCGATCTGGCCAAGCCGCAGCAGTCCCAGCTCGGGATCGGCGCGCAGGGGCAACTCCTCGAAAGCGATGATGTCACGGCGCTGGTCCAGGCTGCGCAATTGCCTGGCGGTATCCGCTCTCCCGGCGCTTCCCGCCGGGATGTCACGACTGAGGCCCTCGATACGCTGTGCGATGTCCCCCAGGGTCAGATCAGTCGCATACAGGCTCGCCGCCGGCACCTGTATTGCCATCTCGTCCTCGGGCAGGCCGCTGAATTCGACGCGGGCGATGCCCCTGTCCAGCAGCTCGCGCTCGAACTGTCGGCCCAGAATGCGCAGATCCTGGATATTGTCCAGACCGCTGATCAGCAGTCGGGCCACGGGTTCGTAGCGCACGATCCGGGTGACGACGGGTGTCTCCGCGGCCTCGGGAAGGTTGCGCTGCTGATCGACACGATCCTTCACCTGTTCGAGCGCCAGTGTCATGTCGGTGCCTGCCTCGAATTCAAGCGTGATCGAGGCCACGCCCAGCGCCGAGGTCGATGTCATGTTGCGGATGCCGTCGACAGTGCGCAGATCCTGTTCGAGCGGGTCGGTGATACCGCGTTCGATATCCTCGGCGCTGGCCCCGGTCCACACCACCCGTACCTGGACGAAATCGAGTTCGAAGGAGGGAAAGAACTGGGTATTCAGTTTCGTCAGCGCGAAGGCGCCCCCGAGGACCATCAAAGCCACCAGGAGATTGGCGGCAAGACGGTGATAAAGGAACAATCCAATGAGGCCGTGCTCAGGGTCTCGCGGTGGCGCGGCTGGGCTGGAATCCATGATCGAGTCGCTGGCTGTCATCGGACCTTCACCGGTTCCCGGCAGGCGCGTTCATGTCGACCTCGACCCGCAGGCCATCGACCGCATTGGGGAGGCGGGTTGCAACGAGCACATCTCCCGACTTCAGATCCGGGTGCCGGATCAATGCCCTTGTGCCCACGTGTGCATCCGCGATCTCGCCCAGCCGTTCCACCTGCAGGCCCTGCAGTCGTCCGTCGACTATGCGATAGACGCGGTCCCGTCCGTACAGGGACTCGAACGGTACGGCGATGCTGTCAGGTTCCTCGGGGAGACTTAGCTGGAGATTCACGAAACGGTTCAGGGGCAGATCGTGGGCACCTTCGGTGACGCGGAAAAAAGCGCTGATGCCAGCCTCTCCCGAACGCGTCTCGCCGGCAAGACGGATCAATTCAGCCCGGATCGACTGGCCGGATACGGACGCTTGCGCCGGAAGCGGTTGTTGCTCGCCAAGCAGCCGGGTGATGCGTGGCAGCGCCACCTCCGGAAGACTGGCGCGGATCTCGAGATCATCCAGCGAATAGACGCGCAACAGCGGATCGCCCACGCGTACCCTTTCGCCCGGACTCACGTGGATCTCGACGACGCGGACGTTTGTGGGTGCGCGGATCTCGGCACGATCGAGATCCAGCCGCGCGCGCTCGACCGTGGCGCGAATGCGCGCCTCCCGCGCCTCGACCTGTGCAAGTCGACTGGGGGCATCGGCCACCGCCTGCTCGCGCGCATCGACCGCGAGGCGGGCCTGCTCCAGGCTGCGTTGGGCATCGTCGACCGCGACATCGGAGCCCAGATCGCGCGTACGGAGATCGCGGGCACGGTCCAGTCCACGCTGGGCGATCTGCAGCAACGCCCGTTCGCGGGCGAGAGCCCGAGCGTCCGTTTCGGCACGCAACCGCTCACTTTGGACCGCGGCGGTAGCCTCGCTCAGCTCGGCCTCGCGCTGGGCCATGTTGAGCCTCGCTTCGGAGGCGTCGATCTGGACCAGCAAGGTGCCGCCAATGGCCGTTAAACCTTCACGCACCGGCACCCGGTCGATTTCACCCTCGATGGCGGCCCGCAGGGTTGCGGTCTGCGGCGATGACGTGCGGCCGAACAGTTGCAGGGTCGGCCGGTTGACGACGGGATTCACCTCGATTCCGCGGACCTGCCAGACGCGTTCACTCGCCTCTGGTGGGGGCGCCGACGGCCCGGTCGCCCGCAGCAGCATGAAGCCGACGATGGCCGCGGCGAGGATCAAGATTGGCGCTACCTTGAGAGCAAAACGTGTTGGGGACATCTGGGTCTCGGGAATGCGGAGGGGGGTAGGGGCGGGACCATTTTAGGACGTCGGGAAGCGGCTCGGGTTCACCGCGCGGTATCGAGCAATTTTCAATGCAAGCCAAGTGTAGCTGAACCTAGAGCTCGATCGAATGCTTGCTTGCGACGCGGACCGGAGATTCCGCGGAGGACTTATGGCAAACCGGGAAGAGGTGATTCAATCCATGATCGCGAGGATCTTCGCGAAGCGGCTCCCCGTAAGGTGTTGATTTGGGCAACCGCGCATGTATTGCTTGCTTTGCCTGCCCTTCGGTCACAATAACAGGATCCCCAAACCAGCGTGTCCGTGCCAAGCCATGGCGTTTGACACCACGGTCCGGATCGCTGCTAAGCTCAATTGGTATGCGGCGAATTGCCCGCGGAGAGGGAGGTAGCATTGTGATGCAGAAGCAAAGATTTTTCGGGCGGTTTATCCTGCTGACGACCACGCTTGTCGCGCTTGCGCTTGCTGGTACGTCCTTCGCGCAGATGGGACAGCAAGGCGGCACCCTGGAGCAGGAATTCATGCAGCTTCAGGAGCGCCTGCAGAGTGCGCAGCAAAGGGCGATCGAGAATAACCCTGCGTTGCAGGAGCAGATCGATACCATGGAAGACCTTGTCACCGAGAAGATGCGCGAGGCCGGGTACGATCCTGGTGGCATCATGGAAACACTGCTCGCGGCCCAGGGGCAATTGCAGGACGAAAGGCTGTCCGACGCGCAGCGTCGTGAGATCCTTGAGTCACGCGAAGTACGCGAAGCACAACAGCAGCTGCACGAGGCTCAACAGGCCGTGATGCAGGAACCCGAGGTTGCCGACGCCCAGCGTTCGCTCGAGGCGAGTCTGATGGAAGCAATGCGCAGGGAGGAACCGGATGCCGATCGAATGATTGAACGTATCCAAGAGATCCAGCGCGAAGCGCAGCGTCGCATGCGTTGAGTCCCTTCCGGGCCTCGCGGCAAATGGTCGGGCCTGGATCGGACGGCGGTTCTCTCCGGGCTGGCCTGACCAGACGGGGACGGCGGAATTCTCTACCCGCCGGCTTCCCTCGCCTCACATCTTCGGGGGCGCCACATGCCCACAGGGTCACCATGGGCCCCGCTTGCGCGGCAAATTTGTTAGCGTGAAAGACGCTGCGTAGGGTGCCGTAAGGCGCAGCCGAACCGCACCGATACCACGCCGGCCGTGGTTCCACGGGCCTCGAGCGGTGCAATTCGCTGCACTCATTGACACCCTAGGCCTGGACCTTTCATGGTTCGGGGTTGGCGGGCATGGTTACGACAGTTGGATCAGTCTTCGGCCTCGAGGTCGAAGGTGCCGACCTGTTCGCCGGCCATCTGGCGGCGCACCACGTCGACGTCGCGCGCGTTCAGCGCGAATGGGAAGCTGAAAATGTCGGCCGGGCTGGAATCACCATACGGACGGTTGCACGCGGAAACCGCCTCGTCGCCATTGCCGGGGCAGCCGGAGGTGCGGAAGGGCTTCCCGGAGTCGATCAGCGCGTCAAGTTCCTGGCGATAGAGCCCGAAGTCGGTGATCTTGCCCTGTGCGTCGAAACGCATGTCAGCCAGGTTGGCTCCGGCGTAATCGATCAGATAGCGGCCCAGTTGCACGCGACGCCATTGGTCGCGGGGCACGGGATTCCAGTCTTCCATCATCGATCCGCGTTCCGGGAAGAACGCGAACATGTGGTTGTGCCCGCCCATGTCACGGATGCGCTGGCAGACCTCGAGCATGTCACGCTCAGTTTCGCCCATGCCGCAGATCAGGTGCACCCCGAACTTCTCGGGTCCGTAGATCTCCGCGGCCCACTCCAGTGCCTGCCAATACTTGTCCCAGCGGTGGGGACTGTGCACCGTCTTGCCCCGCGTGCGCTCGAAAATTTCGGGTGTGACAGCGTCGAGAGCCACGGTGAAGATATCGGCGCCCCGGTCACGTAGATCCTCCAGATCCGCATAGCGCATGGTGGTCGGGTTGGAAAGAATCGACACGGGTATATCGGGCACCCGCGCCACCCACTGGTCGAGCAGGGTGATGGTGTCGTCCCCGGAGTCGGGATGCGTGATCATCGAGATGCACATCCGCTCGAATGCCCCGTGATCATCTCGGTTACGCACGCGTTCGATCACGTCGTCGTAGCGGGCGGTGGGCCAGTCGACGCGGATGAAGTTGCGATCCGCATAGGCGCTCTCTTCTTCGCGATGCCGCGCAAGGCCGCAATAGCTGCAGTTGGCGCGGCAACCCTCGGCGTAAGTCACCAGCAGGTTGAGGCAGTGGGTGCAAGCGGTCCGATGCATGCTGCCCTGGACCAGCCCCAGGGTGATGGCAGCCGCGGTGGACATCTGTACATATTCCGGAGAGCGCATCTCCGGAGTCCTGGTGTAATCGCGTGGGCGATGGAAATGGACGGATGTTGCCACGGACTCGACGCGGGCGTTCATGTCAGGACCTCCAGGAGACCGATGCAGATTTGTGTTGGGGTGGGCCGCGTATTCATGCTGCGGCGGCCCCGAAGTATTCGTCGAAGGCGATCCAGCCGCGGCGCTGAGTGCTGTCCTGCCGGGCCACGGGTGTGTGCCAGAAGGGTTGCAGCGCGCGGCGGCGTTCGACGGCACGAGCGAGCGCCGGACCGAACTGGTCGCGCATGTCCTCCTCGTATTCCTCGAAGGCCTGGGCATCCCCGCTCAGGAAGGCGACCGTGGCGTTGCCGGCATGCTCACCCGAGACGACCGCGGCGGCGATCCCCGCCCCGGTGATCGGGTGAGTGAGGCCTGCGGCGTCGCCGACGAACGCGATGCAGCCGGTTTGCATCCGCTCGCGCGGCCCACCGACTGGAATCGCCCCGCCGGTGCGGCGCAAGATTTCTGGGCCGACCTGCCCCCGTTCGATCAGCCGCTGGTGCAGCCGATCCAGTGGACCCTTGAGATCTGGCTGCAATCGCTGATCGATCCCCAGCCCGAGGTTGGCAACGTCGCCCCGGGGAAACAGCCAGGCGTACCCGCCCGGATAATCGTCCGAGAGCCAGATGATCGTGTCGTCGAGCGGTTGCGGCAGCGGCACGGTGTACTGACGTGTGATCACATTCGCCAACGGGGTGAGCCCGAGAAACGCGGCCACGGTCGAATGCGGACCATCGGCAGCGACCAGTGCGCGGTAGCGGATGGACTGCACCTGTCCATTGCGGCGTATCGTCGCAATCCGCTCCGCCGGATCCAGCGCTGTCAGGCGTGAGGCAGTCCAGAGCTCGGCGCCATGATCCCGCGCCGAGCGGGCAATCGCCCGGTCGAACTCGGCGCGATCAATCATCAGACCGGGGAAGTCGCTGGTATGCACCGCGCCGGAGGGAAGGACGCTCTGCATCCCGGTTATCAACTGCAGGCGAACCGGATAGTCTCGAGCATAGGCACCCATCGGGTTCGGGATGAATTCGGCGCATTGCACCGGCTCGCCGATAACCTGCCTGCGATCGACGGCGAGGACGTCCAGTCCCCCCGCGGCGGCCTTGCCGGCAGCGCTGCCGCCGCCCGGTCCCAGACCGACCACAAGCAGATCAACCGATCTCATGACGGACGCTCGGTCGCTCCGCTGACCGGAGAGGCGACGGTTGTCTTCGCCAGCGCATTGCGCAGCACGGTGAGGAAATCCTCGGGAGACAGCATCAGCATTTCGGCCGGGTTTCGGGTGAAGAAGTGCCGGATGTTGTTTTCCAGCTCCGTGACCGGGGTATCCCGCAGGCTGGCCTCGAGATCGACCACGGTGCGGCCCGGTTTCACGAAGAAATCGCCGGTGATCCAGACCTGCTTGATTCGGTCTCGGGCATGGTCCAACGCCAGCGCGGCACGCATCAGGCCACCGGGAGACTTGTGCAGTCCCTCCAGCATCCCGGCCTCTGCAGTGGGCCGGTGGTGCTGGAAAATCCACTCGGGGGTATCCATTTCCCGCAATGCCTCGGCAAACCGCGCTTCCTCCGTCGGGTTCAGCACTCCATTCCACTCCAGGTTCACATCGAAGGCTTCGGCGAACGACGCGGCGAGTCGCTGTCGCACCGTCTCGAACGAGGGCAACTCGCCCAGCAGATCCTTCAGGTTCGCGACCCGCTCACGCGCGGAGGAGATCGCCTTGTCGGACAGCTTCTCCGCCGGAATGCGCAGTACTCGCAACATACTTTCCACGTCGAAGTCGACCAGCAACGTTCCCTGGTACAGGATGGAGTCGCCGTCGAAGGCGCCACCGGTCCCGGATACCTTGCGCCCGTCGACCTCGATGTCGTTGCGCGGTCGGTACCGGGCATCGACACCCAGGGCACTGATGCCTCGGGCGGCCGCCTCGCAGATCCGTCGGGCAATCAGCGGCATCTCGGCGGTGCCGAGAAAGCGCTTGTCCAGGTAAAGTTCCCAGCCGATCTGTGTCTGGTCGAAATAGATCGCCCCGCCACCGGTGATGCGGCGCTGGATATCGATGCCGTGTTCCTGGCAGTAGTCCGGGCGCAGTTCCTGCTCGACACTCTGATGAAATCCGACCAGCGCGCAAGGGGTGAAGCGCAGGAAGCGCAACGTATGTGGCGACGCGCCTTCCTGGTGCACCTCCAGCAGCGCCCGGTTCAGTGCCAGGTTTTCGGCGGCGCGGCGCAGGCCGGTGTCGATAACGCGCAGCGTCTTGGGATCACGCATGACTCAGGACTCCATGAGTTCGGGGACTGGTGAGGGCGCCGCCGGCGCTGCGACAACCGGAATGCCCAGGCCGCGGCCCTGGGTGGCACCCCGGCGCCGGACTTCTTCCCGGACGACCGTCTCCACATCCAGTTCCAGGCCGCTGGGCGCATCGCCGAGTGCCATCACTTCGTCGCCGACGACGATCGAGCAGCAGGCAGGGGTCACGCGAACACGCCGCCCCAGCCGGGCCGCGAGTTCCACCACGCCGTCGGCAGGGTGGGCGATGCCGTCCAAGCCGGCCATGACCGCGTAGGTGTCGATTTCCATACGGGCCTCTCCCGGCGGGCGAGCGCAACCAAGAAGCAGAGGGGTGGCCGGCAGGGCAGCGCGGGCCGCGCGGAAGAAGTGTCCCGTCTCGACCGAATCCGGTGTCGCGAAGGGCTTTTTCTCGCTGGCGTAGAAAGGCATCACGACGACCAGGACCACGGCATCCGGAAGGTGACGCTGGATGATCTCCAGGGCCTTCCACTCGCCCAGCATCTGACCATAATGAAGCCCGATCACGATGTGCGGCACGACCTTCATTCGGGTTCGCACCAGGCTCTCCAGGGTGGCCTCGAAATCGGCCACCGACCGGCGCAGATGATAGACCCGGGTGATGGTTTCCTGGGCGCCGATCACGTCCATCATCGCGACGTCGATCCCCGCCTGTTCCATGCTCAGCGCCGCGTCGTCGTCGACAAGCGCGGCATGCGCCGCGATGCGGAACTGCGGGAATTCGTCCTTGATCCGCCGGATCGTATCGTAATAAGGGGCGTATTCCACCTCATTGCGATGGTTCGAACCGCCGGTGAGCAACATGCCCTGGGCGCCATCGTCGATGATTTCGTTCACTGCCCGCCAGAGATCTTCCGGGGTTCGGGCCGGGATCATCGGCTCGAGGATGTTCGCCTTGCAGTGATCGCATTGCAGCTTGCAGTCCCCGCCTGTGATCGACACCGCTGGCCAGGCGTTCTTGCCGCAGGTCTTGAGTTCGGAGGTCTGATAGGACTTGAAGGTCGGTGTGTAGAAATGCACCGGGGGAATCGGTCTGTCCACGGAGCCATGCCAGTCCCGTTCGAGCGCCGAGACCAGTCCCTGATGAAGCTGCAGATCCTGTAATGGCTCGATTGCCTGGGCCAGTTCCTGCCAGTTAGTCATGTCGCCGCTCCCGTGATAGACCCGAAAACAAGGCTGCGTGCCATATTCCGGATTCTTTTCGCTGGAACAGAATGCTCGCATCCCCTGATGCACGTCGAACTGATCCAAATCAACCCAGCGGCCGATTCGGTTATTTAGAGTAGGGCACAAGACAAATACCGAATTGCCAGGCTGTTCGCCACTGACAGGGACGAGGAACCAAACATGACAGCAACCGCCCCGCAGTCCAGTCTGCAATCAGCATCCATGCCCTGCAGCGTTTATGCCGAGGAGTGGCTCTCCGCGCGGGAAAACGTCGCTCGCGACGCCCGGCTACTGGAGATCGCCCCCGCGCTCCGTTTTTGCCGCTATCCAGTCAGTGCGGTACTCGGTGCCCACGAACTTGCGTCCATCGCGGTGCGTGGCGACTACTGCCGCGAAAAGGGTATTGAGGTCGTTCGGCGGCCCACCGGGGGAGGGGCGCTGTACATGGACCCCTCGCAGCTATGTTGGGCCCTGGCACTGTCCGAGGACTGTACAGGTCATCTCGAGCTTGCCGAGATCCTCGAACGACATGGCCGCGCGATGGTGTCGGCACTACGGGACCTGGGTGTAGCCGCGCGGTTCGTTTATCCCAACGACATCGAAGTACAGGGCCGCAAGATCGGCAACGGGTTTGCCGGGCGCCTGGGTGACCGCATTCTGGTCCAGGGAAGCCTGCTGATCACGCCCCCGGACGCCGAGGCGATGTTGAAGATCCTGCGGGTGCCGACTGAAAAGTTGTCTCACGAAGGTGTGCTGAGTGCGCGACAGCGTCTCGTCAGTGTTGAGGAAATGACCGGATTCGCTCCGGACCTCGCGCGAATCCGGGAGGTTCTGTCGCAGGCATTCGCCGACGCCTTTGCGCTGCGTCTCACTCCGGCTGCTGTGGTGGAGGTTCCGGAGGGGGATTCCTCCACTGATCCATCGGATGAGGTACGGTCGGCCGATGCGATGAAGGCCTTCGTGAAGACCGAGGGTGGCGCGATCTATCTGGCGATCGAGAGTGATCCGCAGGGACGGGTGACGCAGGCCAGATTCAGCGGCGCGGTGCAGTTCGCTCCTTCGAATCTGTTCGTGCGTCTGGGTACGAGCCTGCGCGGATGCCTGCTTCAGGATTGCGGAAAGGCACTTTCACGGGCAATCGAGAACATTCCGGAAGTCGACCTGCTGGGTTTCGGTGTCGGTGATCTGCAGCGCCTGATTACGCTGGCAACGGCGCGGCGCGAGCAGGGGGTCCGTTTCGGGCTGGATCGTGAACAGGCCAACACGTTGATCGTGCATAACCCGCACGGGGAAGACGCCACGGACATTCTGGAACGGGCGACAGTGATGCTGGTGCCCTACTGCGCGAAACTCGCCGACTGCAAGTTCCGTTTCCGGGATGGCTGTTCGGAGTGTGGCATGTGCGAAGTCGGCGATGCCTATGCGATGGCCCGGGAGCGGGGTATGAGGGTGGTCTCGATCACCAATTTCGAACACCTGCAGGAGACTCTGGAAGGCATGCGCGCGGACGATGTACCGGCCTATGTCGGCATGTGTTGCGAGAGTTTCTACCTGAAACGTCACTACGCTTTCGAGGCCGCCGGTATTCCGGCCCTCCTGACCGATATTACCGGGACCACCTGTTACGAACTCCGGGAAGAGGATCTGGCCTACGCCGGGCGTTTCCGGGCTGAGGCGCATTTGAAGCTTGATGTCGTCGAAAAAGTGATGCGCTTTGTTCCACGTTTGCCGGATGCGGATAGCGCGGTGGTGACGCACGCGAATTCCATGGCCCACACCGCTTGTCCGAAATAACCCGCCATAACAGGGTTACTCGGGTCAGGATGGGCCGGTCGCGGATGCTTCCGCCACCGTTATCCTGCCTTCCAACGAGAAATGTCGGCCGGTCACCCGGCCCGCGTCCGGTCCCAGCAGGTAGAGGTAGGGACCTACCACCTGTTCTGGAGTCGGGAGCAGGGCGGGATTCTCGCCGGGAAAGTGTAGCGCGCGGAAGCGCGTGCGGACAGGTCCGGTGTCGATTCCGTTGACGCGGATGAAGCCTTTCTCTCCCGAGTGTTCGAGGGCCAGAATATCGATCAGCGCATCCTGGCCAGCCTTGGCCACACCGAAGGCGCCCCAGAATGCCTTGCGTGCGTTCTGGGTGGAGACCACGATGGAACCCTCTCCACTGACTTCGAGCATGGGCAGTACCGCCTGAGTCAGAAAGACCGGGCCATTCAGGTTCGCATGCATCACCCGGGCCCAGAGTTCGGGGTCGTAGTATTTCATCGGAGTAAGGTTTCCGGCCCAACCCGCATTCAGGACCAGCCCATCAAGGCGTCCGAGGGAGCCAAGGATGTTCTCGGCAAGATCGGCGTAATCCTTTACTGTTGCGCCCTCGAAGTTCAAGGGGTAAATGGCAGGTTGCGGATTGCCTGCTGCCTCGATTTGGTCGTACGCCTTTTCCAGCGGTTTGATTTCACGATCGAGCAGGATGACCGTCGCCCCGGCCGCCGCCACTGCCATGCTGACCGCCCTACCGATACCCTCGGCCGCACCAGTAACCAGAATGACGCGTCCGGCAAGTGAATCAGCCCTCGCGTGATGGTCGATGAGCGTTGCTACGTCCGGATCGGACAAGGGGTGCCTCCTGCGTTGGAAATTTGCCGTCGGGGCCAGTTTACGTCAGTTCGTACCCGCGCTTCGAGCGTCAGGGGCCGAACACTTCGAACCGTTGCCGGGTGAACCGTGGTGAATCAGAAGCCGCGTCGACTTGTTTCCATCGCGTATTCTGTCTAGTTTCGTAGCGCTGGGTGGGGAGCCTGTGAATCGCGCCTCACCTCCGGACATCATGCCGATGACCGGAATACTCCTGCTTCACTGAACACAATGGGACTGCGGTCCCTGTCTGGGAAGCGGCACATGAAAGGACCATTATCTTGCGGAACTCCGGAAACCGAGTGTGCCTCGCGACAATGCGGGAAATACCCGCGCCAATGATCAGGGACCGTCGCGCCGTCCTGGTGGGCCCTTCGGTGTACGGCTTTCCCGCGTCAGCCAAGTCGCCCGCGACTGCCAACACGCCACAGACCCGATCATGAAGGCGTCCCCCGGTCCGGCGGATCCGCGTGATGCGGATGCAACGACAGCGGCCAGCGGATCGGAGCGGCACCCTGCCGGCATTCCCGATGATCAGGGCTATCGAAATCTCTTTGCCCTGCTGTGCGACTGGTCCCCGATCGGCTACGCGGTTCTTAATACCGAAGGCCGATTCATGGAAATCAACGAGGCGGGTGCACGATTGCTGGGTGGGGAACGAAGCGACTGGACCGGACAGTCGCTGGAGCCTCTTCTCGACCCCGCGCAACGTGACCGGGTGCTTGCGCATCTGCGTGATGCCTGCGCTGGGCGGGTACAGACGCCCGATGAACCCTGTGTAGTGAATGTCAGGCTTCCGAGCGGTGGCATGGACCCAACACGCCTGCAGTTTTTCTCTCAGCGACACCCAGCCGGAGAGGGTCGACTCTGTCTCACTGCCTTTCAGGATATCAGCGCCGAGGTGCAACGGCAGGAGAGCGAGCGCCAGCGACAAGCGGTGCTCGATGCACTGTCCGCCCAGATAGCCGTCCTTGACCGGAACGGCCGGATCACGGCGGTGAACGGAGCATGGCGCCGATTCGCTCGCGACAACGGAGCTTCACGGGAACTCGAGAGCGGTATAGGGCTCGATTATTTCGAGGCTTGCCTGGACGCCTCGGCGGAGGATCCCGATCAGATCGCGGCGCGCGCGCGCGAGGGTATCCAAGCAGTGATGCGCGGAATCGAGCCGCAATTCACGCTTGAATACCCTTGCCATTCGGCACAGAGCCAACGCTGGTTCCTGATGACTGTAACTCCATTGAGCGAGGAGTCGGGGGGTGCCGTTGTTGCGCACATGGATATCAGTGAACGGGTGCATGTTGAACAAGAGAATCGCAGGCGGCGCGAAGAGGTGGCGCATGCGGCCCGACTCAGTTCGGTGACGGTGCTCGCGGCATCACTTGTTCACGAGCTTTCCCAACCGCTGGCAGCCGCCAGCCTGTTCGCCGAAGCGGCGGCGGCGCTTGCTCGTAAAGGCCTTGTTGATCACAACCAGTTACTGTCGGTTGTGGGCGACCTGCACGAACAGGTCGAGCGTGCGACCGGGATCGTGCAGGGGTTACGGCGCTTCATGCGTCGTGGAGAACTGAAGACTGAACCTGATGAGCTGGCGAGGCGAATTCATGGGGCGTTCGTGCTCGTTCGTCCCTTGGCCCGAAGGAAACGGGTGCGCCTTGAGCTGGAAACAACCGACGAGTTGATGCTGGTACAGGTCAACGCGTTACAGATCGAGCAAGTGCTCGTTAATTTGCTCTGCAATGCGATAGAGGCCATTGATCGAGCGGGTAGCCCTGTCCGGAATATCCGGGTCGTGCTTGAGCAACTGGGAAATGAGGCCCGCATCACGGTGGCCGATACCGGTCCAGGCCTCGACCCGGAATGGGTGGCTCGAATCTTCGACGTCTTCGAGACCGAAAAAGAGACTGGAATGGGCATGGGCCTTGCGATCAGCCGGACAATCATCGAAGCACACGGCGGTAAGCTCTGGGCCGAAACCGGGGTGGGACCCGGTGCGGTGCTCTGTTTCACGTTACCGCTGCTGTCCAGAGGGGTCAAGGAATGATGCGGCCGTCGGTCGTGATGCTTCTCGACGACGACCCGGCCGTACGCCGCTCGGTTTCCCTTGCGCTGAACCTTGCGGGGTATGAGGTGAAGGCCTACGCCTCTGCCGGCGAGCTTTTGCAGGGTCTGGATCCGACTCAACCCGGTTGCTTGCTGCTCGACCTGCGAATGCCGGACATGGGTGGGTTGGAGGTGCAACAGGCGCTCAGTGCCCGTGGCTGCTCGCTACCGATCATCTTCATCTCTGCGTTTGGCGACATCCCAACAACGGTACACGCGCTGAAGGCTGGTGCGGTCGACTTTCTGGAGAAGCCATTCTCCACGGAAACGCTGATTACCCGGATCGAAGAGGCGCTCGAAACAGATCGCAGGCAACGCGAACAGGTCACACTACGCCAGAATATCCAGCAACGAGCAAACCAGTTGACCCCAAGAGAGCAGGAAGTGATGCAACTGGTGACCGACGGACTTAGCAACAAGGACATAGCTCGCAAGCTCGAGATCAGTCCGCGCACGGTGGAGAAGTACCGGGCTCGCGTAATGGAAAAAATGCAGGCCGCCAGCATTGCCGATCTCTGTCAGATGATGGCAGCGCTGCCAGGATCCAGCGGCGAGTTCCGTCCTTGAAGTGGGCCATGAAACCCTTCAGAAATTCGCGCCCGCCCGCAATGACCTCGATTCTTCACCTTCGGTGTCGGCAAGACACGCCGCAGCGGCCTGAAGGCCACCCTGAACCGCCGCTTCCAGCGTTGACGGTAGTCCCCGCACGCAATAGTCACCCGCAAGATATACACCAGGCATGGGCGTGCGAACATTCGGGCGCAGATCATCAATACCCGTTCGAGCGTCGAAAGTCGCGAAGCGCTCACAGATAACCCGCGCACGATCGGGCATTCCCAACTTGGGAAAGGTTGCCGCCAGTTCCCGGGCCACACGCCGCCAGCGGGGCTCAGCATCGGGTTCCGGATGCGTTTCGGCGGCCGAGATCACCACGGCCAGCCAATGCGGTTCCCCGCTCAGGGCACGCGGTACCAGCCATTGACCGTGCTGATTCAGCAATCCAGTCAGGGGACGGAGACCAGTCAGTGGCGTCGCGTAGTGCAGGTAAACCGTGCAGATGCTGCGCGCGCCCAGTGCCGAGAGTGCACCGCGGGCCGAATCCAGGGCCATCGAACGCGGTAGCAGCCGCTCTGCGCTCCGTGGTGTAGTGGCCAGGATCACCTGCCGTGCCCGAAGTCGTTCGCCATTCGAGAGAAGCAGGCCGAAGACGCTTGGACCAATGCGATCGATTCGAACAAGCCGGGTCGACATCCGCACATCGGCTCCCGCCGCGCGCAGACTTGCCAGCGCCGGGTCAGGAAACAACTCGCCCAGGGAGCGGGTCGGAATCAGTAGACGGGCATCCTGTTCGGTTCCCAGAAGGGTTTGACGCAACACATTGCGAAAGAGGCGCGCGGAAGCTGTGGCGGTGGGCGTGTTCATCACTGCCAGGCAGAGTGGATCCCAAAGCTGCCGGATCGCACCTGGGGTTTGTCGCGTGTGCCGCAGCCATTCCAGCACCGGGCGATCGTGGGGTAGCGACCCGTTAAGCATCCGGATGACTCCCAGCAAGGCCGCAAGGCGGCTGGACCGCTTCTCGCCGTCAAGGAATCGGTACAGGGCTGTGGCCAGATGCCATGGCCGTGTAGAGTGCGGTGCCATGGCTCGCAAGCGGGGCTCGTGGTCCGGGACGAGTTCACGCATGTGAAGACCGAATGGGAGCGGCTCGAGAACATCGGACGGGTTCACGCCGACTGATTGCATCTGTGCGAGCACCTGCCGGCACGCGCCCACCAGTATGTGCTGGCCGTTATCAAGTGAGGCGCCATCCAACGAGAGGGTACGAGCTCGGCCACCCGGGTTGCTGGCAGCCTCGATCAGAACGACTTGTCGGCCGGCCCGGGCCAGTTGCCATGCCGCGGCCAGTCCAGACCAGCCAGCACCGATCACGGCAATCGGGCCTCGGTTTGCCGGACACCGCCCCGGAGCGACATCCACCAATGGTTCCGCCACTACTTTGGCTTCTTGATACTGCGCGCGGTACGCCATGCAATCCAGAGTTTGCGCAGTGGTGTCAGGTGCACGCGATGTTCAAGAACCCGAAACCCGTCTCTCTCGATCTCGCCAAGCAGGGCACGGTAAATTGCCGCCATGATCAGCCCGGTACGCTGAGCATAACGGTCCTGATCGGGAAGCTGTGATTCAGCCTTCGAATAATAGTCCGCCGCACGGGCGGCCTGGAAAGCGAACAGCTCACGGTGTGACTCGCGGGTAACATTGAACCGAAATTCTTCAGGTTTCACTTCGAACCGCTTCAATTCATCCAGTGGAATGTAGACACGACCACGCACCGCGTCTTCGTGCACATCGCGAAGGATGTTCGTGAGCTGGAGAGCCATCCCGAGATCGTGAGCGTACTTCAGCGTTCGTCGATCGGAGAAACCGAAGATCCGGGCCGAAAGTAGACCCACGACACTCGCCGCCCGGTAACAGTACAGCGACAGTGTCGGAAAGTCGGGGTATGCGTCATAGTCGAGGTCCATCTGCATCCCGTCGATGATTTCCTCGAAATACTCCCGGGAAAGGTCGAAGGGTTCGATATGTGCAGCGAGCGCTTGGGTAATCGGATGTTCAGGGTTACCATCGAATAAGCGCCCGATCTCCTCGCGCCACCAGTTCAGCTTCGCATGTGCGACCGCGGGTTCGCGGCACTGATCCACGACGTCATCCACTTCGCGGCAGAAGGCATACAGGGCGATGATCGCCCGGCGCCGTTCCGGGTCCAGGAAACGGAACGCATAATAGAAGCTGGAGCCACTGCGGGCGGCTTTCCGTTGGCAGTACTCGTCGGGTGACATCGTCTTGGAGAAGGTTCGCATGCGGAGCCCGAACCTTAGCACAGCGCCCTACCGCATGATCAGCCACCCATGCCAACTTTCATGGTCTTGCCTGCCACCCCAGAAGATGCAAAGTGTGGGCGTAGGGTGTCGATGAACGCAGCGAATTGCACCGCTCGAGGCCCGGGGCCCCGCCGGCGTGGGATCGGTGCGGTTCGGCTTCGCCTCAAGGCACCCTACGCGGGTTCTTTCACGCTGCCCGATCCGGTCTGCGATCGGTGGGACGGCGCGCCGGCACGAGACTGCGGGCAATGATCCACAACCAGTCCACCTTGCGCAGGCGCGGGCGTGCGAAAACGTCGGACTGCTGCCGAAGTCGCCAGAGCACCCGCGCACCACCGTGAATGATGGCACGGATTTCGAGCCCAAGACGACCAGGTAGACTGCGGCCCAGTGGCGCGCCGGCGCGCAACATCCGGTCCGCTCGCTGGTATTGGGCCAGCATGAGATTACGCATGCGGAAGTCGCTGATGCGATCGCGAAAATGTGTCTCGGTGACCCCGTGGGCGGCCATTTCGTCGAGAGGAATATAGATCCGGCCGTGTTCCACGTAGTCCTGATGGAGGTCCTGGTGAAAATTGATCAGCTGCAGCGCCGAACAGACGGCGTCCGAACAGGCCAGATCCTGGGCTTCGGTCTTGCCGGCCAGATGCAGCAGCAGCCGCCCCACGGGGTTCGCGGAACGTCTGCAGTAGTTCATCACCATTCCGAAATCCGCATAACGGGTTTGTTCCAGATCCTGAATGAACGCGTCGACCAAGTCGATGAAGGGCGCGGAGGGCAGGTTGAATCGGTTGACCGTGTCGGCAAGCGCCCGCCACTCCGGCTCGCTTTCGGCCAGTGGATCGCCCAGGGCGCGAACTCTTGCTTGCATCGCTTGCAGTGCATCGCGCCGAGCGAAAACTGGTCGTGGATCCTCGTCCGCGAGATCGTCGGCGTCCCGGGCAAAGCAGTAGATCGCCGCCACCGGCTCCCGCAGGGGGCGCGGCAGTAGCCGCGAGGCGACCGGGAAGTTCTCGTAATGCGCGCTGGCTCGCCGCAGGCAGTGTGCGTACGCCGCGCCGACGTCGGGTTCAGCCGCCACGGTCGTTCGGCCGCTGTTGTTCGTCCGCGGCTCCGGTTTGCTGGACCTTACCGCTTGTTGATTCGGGCTGCATTGAACCTGAGGGATGCCGTAGCGCAACGTCGACCATATTCGGGCTTTCGGGTTGCTTGCGCGCACGAATGCCGAGTTCCTCGAATCTGCGTGCGCTCGGCATCACTTGCCGCTCCAGGTTGCCCACGGTGGCATTGAAAGCCTCCGCGCCCTGTTCGAGTGCGCGCCCCAGTCGACTGAGGTGCTCGGTGAAACTGCCAAGACGGGTCGTCAATTCAGCGCCGAGATCGCGTATTTCGAGCGCATGAGCAGTCAGGCTGGCCTGCTGCCAGCCGTACTCGACCGCCCGTAACAGGGCGATGAGTGTGCTGGGTGTCGCCAGAAGCACCTGACGTTCCAGGGCCTGCTCCAGTAGCGAGGGATCCTGTTCCAGGGCACTGGCCAGGAATTGATCCCCGGGAAGAAACAGCACGCTGAATTCGGGTGTATGCTCCAGACCGGTCCAGTAGCGCTTGCCCGACAGCTCGATCATTCGCGTCCGCAGTTGTTGCGCATGCTTCTTGAGCGCGGCATCACGAGCCGCGGGCTCGGACGCATCGATTGCGACCAGGTAGGCGTCCAATGGAGTCTTGGCATCGATCACCAGCGCGCGTTTGCCTGGCATATGGACGACCATGTCCGGTCGCTGGCGGCCGTGCTCGCCGTCCAGAGCGGCTTGTTCGGTGAAGTCGCAGTGCGCACTCATTCCGGCGAGTTCGACCGCTCGCCGCAACGTCAACTCACCCCAGCGACCGCGTACGCCCGGCCGTGACAGCGCCTGCACCAGATTCCGGGTCTCCTTCTGCAGTTCACCATGATCGGCGCTCAGGCGCCGCAGTTGTTCGTTCAGCGCGGCGAACGCACTATCCCGGGACTTCTCCATCAACTGTAGTTCCGCCTTGGTCCTGGCCAGCGAGTCGCGGATTGGTTCGACCAGGTCCTCGAATCGGGTCTCGCTTCGGCTCAGTTCGTGCTGGCCGCGGAGTAGTTGCTGGTTCATTACCGATTGCGCCAGACGCAGGAACTGGGTGTTGTTCGCGCGCAATGCGTTGTTGGCTAGCGCGGAAAAGGCATTTCCCAGTTGCTCCCGGGCGGTGTCGAAACTGGCATGAAGGTCTTCCCGGCGCAGTTCCGCATAGTCCCGCTCGGCCTCGAGCCGGGCGTTCTCGGTCATCAATAACTGGATTTTGGCGTTCAGGCGGCTGTTCGCCCAGGCATGACCGATACCTATGCCAAGCACGAACAGGGCGGCACCGAACGCCCACGCCAGGGCCGGGATCGCGCTCAACTCGCCAGGCATTGGTCAGCATTGGCGAGTGACTCCAGCCAGGACCAGAAGTCCGCCGGCACCTGTAGCCGGGCATCCGCCCTCCAGGTGTCGGGATCCTCGTTGGTATGGATGTACCCCCAATCCGCAACCAGGGTACGCATTCCCGCCGCGCGACCAGCAGCGATATCGCGCTCAGCATCACCGAGATAGACGATCCGATCCGGGGGTATTCCAGCCTGCGCTGCCGCCAGCCACATGGGTTCCGGAGCCGGTTTTCGCTGGGGCAGGGTATCCCCACTGATGATCGTGGCAAAACGCGAAGTGAGTTGCAGCGCATCCATCAAAGGTTGCGTAAGCCAGGCCGGCTTGTTGGTCACCACGCCCAGTCGCAGGCCGCGCGCCTCCATCTCGGCGAGCACCTCCGCGAGGCCCGGGAACAGCGCGGTTTCCAGACAAAGATTGTCCGCATAGATTTCGAGATAGCGGCGCTTCAGTGTCTCACGCATCACCGGATCCGCGTCCGGGAATCCGAGTTGGACCAGTGCCTGGGACCCGTGCGACACATGGTCGCGAACGGCGGGAAACGGCAGCGGCTCCAGTTCCTGCTCGAGCATCAAGCGCTCGAGTGCGCGGTACATGTCAGGGGCCGTGTCCAGCAGGGTCCCATCGAGATCGAACAGGACCCCGCGCAGGGTCTCGCTCATGAATCCGATCCCGCGCCCGGTAGCGGTGCTTGCGCATAAAGCAGGTAATTCACGGCGACTGAAGTTGTCAGCCGATAACTGCGGGTCAATGGTGAATAGGTCAGTCCCTTGAGTTCCCGCACCTGCAGCCCCTGGCGGCGCAGGCTGGCCCCCAGTTCCGACGGTTTCAGGAATCGCGCGTATTCGTGGGTTCCCTGGGGCAGGAGTCGCAGCAGGTATTCGGCGCCGACGATGGCTTCGGCGAAAGCGCGTGGCGTACGGTTGATCGTCGACAGGAGCAGTTGCCCTCCGGGAACCAGCAAGCGGGCCAGCGCCGCCACCACCGAGTCAGGATCCGGCACGTGCTCCAGCATTTCCAGGCAGGTAACGACATCGAAACCGCCGGCGTGCTGCTCGGAAAACGCCTCGGCCGTGGTTTGCAGGTAGGTGACGTCCACACCGGTTTCCCGCGCATGCTCCCGCGCGGCCTCCAGGTGTTCGGAACCGGCATCGATCGCGGTGACTTCGGCTCCGCGCAAAGCCATGGCCTCGGACAGGATTCCCGCGCCGCAGCCCACGTCCAGCACCCGTTTTCCACGAAGCCGAGCGTGTGCATCGATCCAGTTCAACCGCAGCGGGTTGATGGCGTGCAGGGTGGCGAATGGCCCGAGCGGGTCCCACCATTCCTGTGCCAGCCCGGTGAACTTCGCGACTTCGGCCGCGTCGACGTTGGGTGCTGATTGCTGCATTTGCGAACTGCTCATGGCTGATTATTTCCGTTCAATGGGCTGCCTGCACGCGCTCTTGCCAAGTCCGGGCCAGGGCCGTGAGTTCGTCCAGATCGAGCGTAAGCAGTTCCCGATCTCGGAGCAACGGGCGTCCGCCAACGAAGACGTCGGTCACCGCGTCGCGGGTTGCCGCATAGACGATCTGTGCGTGGGGATTGTGGGCTGGCTGAAATTCGAGGCCTCCGAGATCGATGGCGATGACATCCCCCAGCTTGCCGATTTCCAGGGAACCCAGGTGCTCGGCGAGACCCAGCGCACGCGCGCCGCCGAGGGTCGCCATTTCCAGCGCCTGCGGTGCCGCAAGAGCCGCCGCATCGCCACTGACCCCCTTTGCAAGCAGGGCTGCCGTGCGCATCTCACCCAACATGTCCAGATCGTTGTTCGAAGCGACGCCATCGGTTCCCAGGGCGACATTGACGCCATTGCGCAGCAGTTCGGCAACCGGGCAGAATCCCGATGCGAGCTTCAGGTTGGACTCGGGACAATGGACGACTGAAACGCTCGTCTCCGGCAGCATTGCATGTTCGGACTGGGCCAACTGGGTCATGTGTACAGCCGCGAACGGTCGCTCCAGTAGCCCGAGTCGGGCCAGCCGCGCCAATGGCCGTTCGCCGTAATCACTCAGCGATGTCGCCACCTCATGCGCGGTTTCGTGTACATGCATGTGTACCGGGATTTCCATGGCTTCGGCGCGCTGCAGGATCTTGCGCAGACTTGCGTCTCCGACCGTGTACGGCGCATGCGGCGCGACCGTGAACCCCATTCGCTCGTGTCCATTCCAGGCGGCGAACAAATCCGCTCCCTTGTCCAGATACTCGCGCGTGGTGCTGGCCCAGGGCGTCGGGAGGTCGAAGACCGTCAGCCCGAGCATCGCCCGGATTCCACTCTGATCAACAACCCGTGCGGTGTCTTCCGGGAACAGATACATATCGTTGAAGCAGGTGGTGCCGCCACGAATCATTTCGGCTACCGCCAACTGGCTGCCGGCGTGCACGAATTCGGGGGACAACAGGCGCCCCTCGGCCGGCCAGACGTGTTCCTGCAGCCACTCCATCAGCGGCAGATCACTTCCCACCCCGCGCAGCAGGGTCATTGCCGCATGGGTATGAGCATTGATGAAGCCCGGAAGCAATGCGTGACGGGAAAAGTGCCGGTGCCCGGCGCCAGGGTGGCGTGCCAAGGCCGCCGTCCGAGGCAGAACATCGACGATTCGTGCTCCATGCAGAACCACCGCATGATCCTCGAGCACCGCCGCCCTGGGGACCACCGGCAGCACCCAACGTGCGCTGAGGATCAGTATTTCAGACATTGCGACCAACCCGGTTCAGTCTTCATTATCGCCGAGACCCGCGGGCTCGATCGGTGCCTCGGACCAACAGTGATTGCTTGGGGAGGACGCGGGCAGCGCCATTAAGGAAAGCGCTGCCCGCGCGCCGTCAGCGACCGTTGAGGCTCAGCCGTCCCGGCCCACTCAAGGCGATGCCGATACTGGCCAGCATGAACATGCCCTGCAGCTCAAGCTTCCAGCCACCGTGGGCAGTCAGTTCCAGGAACTCATGAGCGTGCGCAAGGTGCAGCGCGAAGACCATCGTAATCGCGGTCAATATCGCACCAATACGCGCATGCCAGCCGACGATGATCAGAATCGGGGCCAGCACTTCACCGACATACACACCATAAGCGACGAAAGCGGGCAGGCCTGCCCCGACGACCATGCCCTCGATACCATCGATACCGTGCATGACCTTGTGGACACCGTGCATCAGAAATAATACGCCGAATCCAACGCGGAAGATAAGCTTGCCAAGATCGTCGAGCAAAGGGGAATTCATGGCGTTGTCTCCAAGTCAAGGGGTGTTCGCGAAAGTGAAGCGCTTTGCGCCTGCAAGTCTGAACTGGCCGGAAGGAATTTGCCACAAGGTCTTCGACAAGCTGGGCTGGTCGTTCCGGGCACCGTGCTTCTTTCGATAGGTCAGCGGAACGGCATCATCGGCGCCAGGCTCTCCGGACGCGTCATGCGATTCATGTCGATGGAAATTCGCTGCATCGAGGTGGACATTGTTCCCGCGGCGTGATTCATCCGCGCCGCGGTCCGATCCATTCCATCGACATCCCCGGACATTCTTCGGATGCTGCGCGTCAGGCTGTCGATGTCGGCGTTCATCGCGCGCATATCCGCCGTCATCCATTCGGTTCCCGCCCGGACCCGCGCGAGTTCGCCAGCGATGTCGGTCTGGCCCTCGACCATGCTGCCGGCCATTACGTCCATGTCCTGAACCATGAACTCCATGTTCCCGGCCATGCTGGAGACATCGACGCCCATCTGACTGACTGCCCGGGTCATCGCACTCATGTCACGACCCATGTTGAACATGAACAGAGCCATGCCGACAATCGCCCCCGCGAGTACGATCATCAGCAAGGCGGTGCCCGCCAGAACGGGCTTGCTGATCGGATCGTCCGGCTGTTGCTCCCCACGGCGGCGCTCCGCCATCGTCTAGTCTCCTTTCTGTGCCTCATCCTGTGCCGGCCCCGGAGGTATCGATTTCCGTGCCGCCGGCACAGGCGCCGGTTGGGTCCTAT
>SLHN01000128.1 GCA_007136145.1 Thioalkalivibrio sp. | reverse complement strand
GCACCCCATGTTTTCCGGGTTCTGTCGGTCATGCGGGCCGGTTTCTGCGCAATTCGTTGAGCTCGCGGGACAGGCGCGGGATCGACACCTTGTCCCGGGTACCCAGTTCCTGGGCGAAAACCGACACCCGCAATTCCTCCACACGGTAGCGGAAACGCAGCACTTCAGGGTCTCCCGGGTGGGCGACGAGGAGGCTCTTGGCCTCGTCCCAAATCGGTTCGATATCGACGCGCAGGCGCCGGTCCTTGTCCGGCGTCTGTTCGAGACGCTGCAGGCGCCGGTTAATCGCCCCCAGGTAGCGGGGCAACTCGGGCAGTACTTCGGGCGGAGTGCGGAGCAGGAAGTCCGCGGGCACCAGATGATCCAGCTGGTCGCGGATATCGCGCGCCGCTTCGATCCACGACAACGGCAGATCGCCGTCCAGTTGCCGGCGCAACTGGTGCCAGCCAGCCAGGATGCGGGCCGCCAGTTGCGCCAGCTCCATCGCCGTTGCGGTCAGCCGGGGGCGGCCTGCTTCAAGCCGGGCTTCGAAGGCACCGGCATCGCGGGGCCACGGTGTTTCCCGCAGGAAGATCCGCTCCGCGGCTGCCGCGAGAATCTGGTCGCGCAGGGCGTCGCAGCTTCCCAGCGCCGCATAGTGCAGGCAGGCGTGCTCGATGTCGGGCAACTGCCTGCGCAGGTCGCGGACGATACGGTGCGCCCCGAGCAGGAACAGCCGCCGCAGTCCCGCGCAATGCAGGTGTCGGGCACCGTCGGCGTCCGGTTCCAATCGCAGGGACACACTATCCCCGGCATCGGCCAGGGCGGGGTACGCTCGAAGTTGCGCGCCCTGGTGATCAAAATCGACAAACTCCGGCAGCGGGCCGAAATCCCAGCGGGTGATGCCGTCACGGGTGATGTCATCGGGTCGTGTCTGGTCGAAATGCGCTCCCGCGCGGGTTTCCAGGCGCTGTTTCAGTGTGCCCAGGTCGCGCCCGGTCATCACTTCCGCGCCATCCGGATCCATGATCCGGAAGCGCATGATCAGATGCGGCTCAAGGTTCTCCGGCCGCCAGGCCTCCGGAGGAACACGGGTGCCGGTGATTGTCTCCAGGGCGTTGGTCAACGCTGGCAGCAACGGCCCCGTTCGTTCGGGCATGCGCTCCAGCGCCGCACGTGCGAAGTCCGGCGCGGGCACGAAGTCGCGACGCAGCCCTTTGGGCAAGCTGCGGAGCAGGCCGACGACGCGTTCCTCGAGCAGGCCCGGAACCAGCCAATCGCCCAGCCAGTCCGGCAGGCCGTTCAGCGCGGCGATGGGTACGGTCACGGTGACACCGTCGTCTCCCTGCCCCGGCTCGAAGCGGTAGGACAGTGGCAGGCGGATCCCCTGTACCCCGAGCGTGTCGGGGTACGCACCCTCGGGCAACGCGGCCTCGGGTTCCCGCAGCAGCGCGGCGCGATCGATGCGCAGGATATTCGGGTCGGCCTTCTCGGCCTTGCGGCACCAGGCCTCGAAGCCCGGTCCGTCAACCACTTTCTCGGGCAGGCGTGCATCGTAAAACGCCCGCAGCCGGTCCTCCTCGGCGAGCAGGTCGCGGCGGCGGCCTCGCGCCTCGAGTTCGGCGATCTCGGCAACCGTCGTCAGGTTCGCGGCGAGTCCCCGGGAACGCGAGCGCAGCTGGCCCTCGACCAGGCCATGCTGGATGAGCAGCCGACGTGCCTCCCGAGGGTCGTGCCGGGCAAAGTTCACCGACGCCCTGGGGGCGACGACCAGCCCGAAAAGCGTGATCCGATCCCAGGCGCCGATACGGCCGTCGCGGCGCTGGAAGTGCGGTTCGTGGATGTCGTGGTTGAGCAGGTGTGGTGCGACTTCGAGGATCCATTCCGGTTTGATCGCGGCCACCTCGCGCGCATAGACGCGCGTGGTTTCCGCGATCTCCGCGCTCATGATCCATTCCGGGCGGCGCTTGGCCTGGCCGGAGCCGGGATGGATCTGAAAGCGACGGTTGCGCGTGCCGAGATAGTCGCCGCGCTCGGTTTTCCTGCCGACGTGACTGATCAACCCGGCCAGCAGCGCCTTGTGCAGGTTCTCGGGGTCGGCGGGCAGCTCGTTGCGGTGCAGGCCCTGGCCGCGCGCCAGGGTCGCAAGCTGCGCGCGCAACTCCTGCCACTCGCGCATGCGAAGGAACGACAGGAAGTGGTCGCGGCACCAGCGTTTCAGCGCGCTGCTCCCCAGTTCCTCGCGGGTCCGGTGCCAGTTGTCCCAGAGCTTCAGCATCCCGAGGAAGTCGGAGCCCTCGACGTGAAACTCCCGATGTGCCTGATCGGCGGCCTGGGTGAATTCGGCGGGACGTTCGCGCGGATCCTGCAGGGCGAGGAAGGCGGCTATGGTCATCGTTTCGGTGAGCACGCCACGTTCGCCGCCCGCGACGATCATTGCGCCGAGGCGCGGATCGACCGGAAGCTGCGCAAGGCGCCGACCCAATTCCGTGATTCGGCCCTTGTCGTCGACAGCAAGCAGTTCCTCCAGAAGGCGGTAACCGTCGCGGATCAGGCGGGGGTCGGGCGGATCCACGAACGGGAAGTGGCGTGGGTCGCCGAGGCCCAGTGCGGCCATTTGCAGGATCACCGCTGCCAGGTTCGAACGCAGGATTTCGGGGTCGGTGTGTTCCGCGCGCAGATGGAAGTCCTGCTCGCTGAACAGACGGATGCAGATGCCCGGGCCGAGCCGCCCGCAGCGCCCCGCGCGCTGATTGCAGGACGCCTGGGCGATCGATTCCAGGCTCAGACGCTGCACCCGCGAACGCCAGGAGTAGCGCGACAACCGCGCCAGCCCGGTGTCGATCACGAAACGGATGCCCGGCACCGTCAGTGCGGTCTCCGCAACGTTCGTCGCCAGTACGATACGGCGCCCGGGATGTGGCCGGAATGCACGGCTCTGTTCAGCCGCGGAAAGCCGGGCGTACAGGGGCAGGATCTCGGTGTGTTCCGGCTGTTCCCGGCGCAGTCGTTTCGCCGCATCGCGAATCTCGCGCTCGCCGGGAAGAAATACCAGGATGTCTCCGGAGCCGGCGCGGCAGCACTCGGCCACCGCCGTGCTGACGCCATCGAAGATGTCGCGTTCCGGGGCCGGCTCATGTTTCGGGTCGGTTCGTCCCGGATCTGTTGAACGAAGATCAGGGGCAGCGGCGACATTCCGCGGCGGGTTCGGGCTTGCTGGCGATTCCGTGTCCGTAAGCGGCCGGTAGCGTACCTCCACGGGCCAGGCGCGCCCGGGGACCTCGATGATCGGTGCCTGGTCGAAAAAACGCGCCAGCCGCTCCGGGTCCAGCGTCGCGGAAGTGATGATGATGCGCAGGTCAGGGCTTCGCGGTAGTAACTGCTTCAGATACCCGAGGAGAAAGTCGATGTTCAGGCTGCGCTCGTGGGCCTCGTCGATGATCAGCGTGTCGTAGGCCAGTAGCTCCCGGTCCTGGCGAAGTTCGGCGAGCAGGATGCCGTCGGTCATGAGCTTGATGTGCGTGTCGTTGCTGGTCTGATCCCCGAAACGCACCTTGTACCCGACGGCCGCGCCGAGCTCCGATCCCAGTTCCTCGGCGATTCGCCCGGCCACCGAACGGGCCGCGATGCGCCGGGGCTGAGTATGGCCGATCAGGCCGCGCCGGCCGCGGCCAGCGTCGAGGCAGAGTTTCGGTAGTTGGGTGGTTTTGCCGGAGCCGGTTTCGCCGCAGAGAACCAGCACGGGGTGAGCGCGGATCGCCTCGACGATCCGGTCGCGTTCGGCATGGATCGGGAGGTCACTGGAGTAACGTGTTGCCGGAAGCGTTGATCGGAACGCCTCCGCTTTCCGGGTGGCCGCGTCGAGGCGCTGACGTGCCTGGTCGAGCAGGCGATCGGCGGGCTGGCCCCTGCCGAGGCGTCGTTTCGCCCGCTCGAGCAGTTCCCGGACTGCTGGCTCGTCGGCCCTCAGTATTCCATCCAGGCGGGCCTCGATCTGCTGGGCCGGGACAACGGCATCGGCTCCCCCCATCAGGAGGCAGGGAGGCGCAGCACCTCGATGTTCTCACTGCGCAGGCGTTCCATCACGCTGTTCACTTGTGTCTCGCTGGCAAACGGACCCAGATAAACGCGATGAAACCGCTGGCCGTTGACTCGGACCTCACGGATGTTGGCCTGCAGACCCACGAGGGCGAGCCGTGCCTTCATCTCATCCGCCTGGGCAAACTGGCGGAAGGAGCCGGTCTGCAGCAACACTCCGCCGCCCGTGCCCGGAGTGGTCTGCGGTACCGGAGCCGGTGCTGGAGTCGGGCGGACTGTCGAAGGCTGTTCAGGCGCTGGCCTTGGGATACGCACTTCATCGCTCGGAAGGAGTTCATAGAACTGGAAGCGGCTGGTTTCCTGGGCCGGTGCAGCCGCCCTGGGTGCCGTTTCGCGGGCCGGTTCCGAGCGGCTGGGCTCACCGTGGGTCAGCCAACCGGGATCCTGGCCCATGCGGTCCGCACCCTGCAGGTACAGCACGGCCGCCACGGCAAGGCCGACGATCATGCCGGCGAGCAGCCACACCCAACCCGGCGTCGGTCGTCGGGGTTCGGTGGGTGCCGGTCTGCGGCGAACCTTTCGTGCCTGCGGCATGATCAGATCCTACATGCTCTCGGGCGCGCTGACACCCAGGAGCTTCAGGCCGTTGGCCAGCACTTGTCGGATCCCGACGATCAGTGCCAGACGTGCGGATACCAGGTCCGCTTCCTCGGCATTCATGAATGGAACTGCATTGTAATAGGCATGGAAAGCGGCCGCGAGATCACGCAGATACTGGGCGAGTTGATGCGGCTCGTGGGCCATCGCCGCGGCGGCCACGACTTCGGGGAAACGGTCCAGCGTGGCCAGAAGGTCGGTTTCCGGATCGAGAGTCAGCAGGGCGATCTCCGGGCCGCTGGGCGAGGCGGCGTTGAGCGCGCGTTCGGCGGCACCGCGCAGCACGCTGCAGATCCGGGCATGAGCGTACTGGATGTAGTACATTGGATTGTCGTTGGACTGGCGCTTCGCCAGTTCCAGGTCAAAGTCGAGATGCTGGTCGCAGCGCCGCTGCACGTAGAAGAAGCGCGCGGCATCGTCGCCGACATCCTCGCGCAGTTCGCGCAGGGTCACGAAGCTGCCGGAACGGGTGGACATCTGCACCCGCTCGTCGCCGCGGTAAAGGATCGCGAACTGTACCAGCAGTATGTCGAGGCGGCTGTGGTCCAGGCCGAGTGCGGTCAGCGCGGCGCGCACCCGCGCGACGTAGCCGTGGTGGTCGGCGCCCCAGACGTTGATCATCCGGTCGAAGCCGCGTTCGAACTTTTCCCGATGGTAGGCGATGTCGGAAGCGAAGTAAGTGTATTCGCCGTTCTCGCGGCGCACGACGCGGTCCTTGTCGTCGCCATGGTCGGTGGACCGGAACCACAGGGCGCCGTCCTTCTCGTACAAGGCGCCACGTTCCCGCAGCAGGGCCACGGCCGCGTCTATGGCCCCCGAGTCCGCGAGGCTGCGTTCGGAAAACCAGCTCTGGTAGTGCACGCCGAAAGCCCCGAGATCGTCGCGGATGTCATCGAGGATGGCGTTCAGGCCATGGTCGAAGAACTGCCGGTACAGGCTTGGACCGAGGAGATCCATCGCACGGTTTACCAAGGCGTCGATGTAGGCCTCCTTGTCGCCACCCTCGGGCTCGTCGGGCGGTAGGCCGTCCAGCACCTGCTCGGCCGGGTGCGCGCCGGCATCGCCCAGCAGCACCGAGAGATCGTCGGCGATCGCGCGGACATAGTCGCCGCGATACCCGTTGGCGGGGAACGGCATTACGACGCCGCGCTTTTCCAGGTAGCGCACCCAGACACTGGCGGCAAGGATATTCATCTGCCGCCCCGCGTCGTTCACATAGTATTCGCGCGTGACGTTGAAGCCGCAGAATGCCAGCAGGTCAGCGACGGTCGCTCCGTACGCGGCACCTCGTCCGTGCCCGACGTGTAACGGTCCGGTCGGGTTCGCGGACACGAACTCCACCTGTACGGTTCGACCCGCGCCGATGTCCGAACGGCCGTAGTCGGCCCGAGCTTCGGCGATGCTCCGCAGCACCACGAATCGTGCGTTCTCTTCGAGCCGGAAATTGATGAAGCCCGGTCCGGCGATCTCGATGGCGGCCAAGCCTGGAACCGAGGGGAGCGCTTTCTGCAATTGCTCGGCGATTTCTCTTGGCTTTCGCCGCGCGGGACGCGCGAGTTGCATTGCCAGGTTGGCCGCGAAATCGCCGTGTTCGCGTTCTCGGGTGCGGGTCAACCGGACCGCGACGCCGTGATTTTCCGGCACTACGCCGTCACGCACGAGTTGGGTGAGCGCCGATTCCAGCGCCTGCTCGAGGATTTCTTTCAAGGCCGTGATAACCGTGTTCAGGAGAAAGCCCGATATCTTAACCCAACCCGCCCGACAGGCGTGATTGAAGTCGTGTAGGAGCGAACACCGGTCGCGATCGGGTTTGGATGGATCGCGGCTGGAAACCGCACGCGCGGGGGTCAGGATAGGGTGAGGGGGTCGACGTCGATACTGACGCGCAGGTTGCGCGGAGGCGGGTTGTGTTGCCAATGCGCTCGGGCTGCCGCAAGGGTCTGGTGCAGGGGTTTGCGGCTGGCTGACGCCAGCAGGATCTGTTCACGGTAGCGCCGGTTCACCCGATGCCGTGGCGCCGGCGCGGGCCCGAGGACCCGGACATCATGGGCGTGGCGGCGTAGTTGTTGGGCGATTTCCTCGGCGTGCTTTGCGCTGGCCTCCGGGGTTGGACTGTCGATGCGGATCAGGGCGAGGAAACCGAAGGGGGGCATGTCACTGGCGCGGCGCTCGTTCAGCAGGGAGTCCGCCATGGCCGGATATTTTCCGTTGCGCAGACTCTGCATCAGTGGGTGCTCGGGATGGCCAGTCTGTACCAGTACCGTGCCGGGTTCACCGTCCCGGCCGGCGCGACCGGCGGCCTGCAGGACCAATTGCAGGGTCTGTTCCGCCGCGCGCAGATCGACGCTGAACAAGCCCTGGTCGACGTCGATCACCCCGACCAGACCGACCCGGGGAAAGTCATGACCCTTGGCGAGCATCTGCGTGCCGACCACGATGCCGGCACCCATCGCGCGGATCGCTTCCAGGCACCGCTCCAGTTCCCCGCGCTGGCGGATATTGTCCCGGTCCAGCCGGACCAAGGGAACCTCGGGGAAGTGACGCGAAAGTGCCCGTTCCAGCCGCTGGGTTCCGAATCCCTGGTGGGTCAGTTGCTGGCCGCACTGCGGGCAGGCGTTGCTTAGCCGCGCGCTGTATCCACAGAGGTGGCAGACCGACCGCCGCGCCGCCGCGTGCACGGTCAGGCGTGCATCGCAGTGTGGGCAATCGGCAACCCAACCGCAGTGATCGCAGGCCAGCACTCGGGCAAATCCCCTGCGGTTGAGCAGGATGAAACACTGGCGGCCCTGGGCGAGGGTTGAGCGGATTGCGTCCAGCAGCGGGGCCGACAGGCCTTCGTCGGGACGGTGCACTCGGGTGTTAACACAGCGAACTGGCGGCGGCTGCGAGCCATCCGGGCGGCTACGGAGGTGCAGATGTCGATAGCGTCCTTCGCGCGCCTTCAACAGCGTTTCCAGCGTCGGCGTCGCGGAGCCGAGGACGACGGGAATGGACTCGATATGACCGCGCATGATGGCGAGGTCGCGGGCGTGGTAGCGCAGGCCGTCCTGCTGCTTGTAGGCCGGGTCGTGTTCCTCGTCCACGATGATCAGTCCGAGCCGCGGTAGCGGGGTGAACAGTGCCGAGCGGGTTCCAAGTAGCAGGCCACGCTGTCCGCGCCGAGCGTTGTCCCATACCCGTAGTCGCTCACCCGCCGCAAGCCCCGAGTGCAGGGCCGCGACCTGGCCGGGGAAGCGTCGGCTTACCCGCTGGACGAGTTGAGGCGTCAGGGCGATTTCCGGAACCAGGATCAGAACCTGGAGGTCACGCGTCAGCATGTGCGCCGCTGCCTCCAGGTACACCTCGGTCTTGCCGCTGCCGGTAACCCCGTCCAGCAGGAACACCGCGCGCTGGCCCGAATTTTCCGTGATGATCGCGATGGCCTTTTCTTGTTCCGAGGTCAGCCTGGCCCCGGGGCTGACGGCTGGTGGGCTGTCGATCGGCGTTTCCAGGGCCTCCAGCAAGCCTCGTGTCGCCAGATTTTCCAGCTCGCTCCGGCGCAGTTCAAGTCCGGTCAGGTCGTTCAGTGTTTCCAGCGGCAATGCAGTGCCCGCGCTGCGCAGGCCTTCGATGACAGTTTGCTGGCGCGGACCCAGCCGTGTCGGCGTTGCAGTTTGCCGCAACCGCCAGAGGAACTCCGGCGGTTGCGGCGCGGGTAACGGCTTGCCTGAACGCAAGGCCGGCGGCAGGGCGTTCAGAACG
>SLHN01000016.1 GCA_007136145.1 Thioalkalivibrio sp. | reverse complement strand
GTCCGCATCCAGGCGGGCTCCGAACTCGCGCCGCACCGGCGCCCACAGAATGGCCGCGTAGAGGAAGGCCGGATGAACGCCGAGATCATCGCGAATCCGTGCATCGGTGTTCTTCAGTGCCTCGACCAGGAAGGCGCGCTGATCGGGGCCGTCATCGGGATCGGCGAAACAGGCGGCGGTCTGCGGAAACATCGCCTCGAACAGACCGAAGCGCTCGAGTTCATCAAGACAGGTGACCGCCGCGCCACTGTGGAACAGCTTGATCACCTCGTCGAACAGCCGCGCGGGCGCCACCGAGGCCAGCAGGTCGGAATGGCGATGCATCGCCTCATCCAGCTCCGGGGCAATGCGCAGCCCAAGCTTGGCCGCGAAGCGCACTGCTCGAAGCATACGGACGGGGTCCTCGCGCAGACGCTGTTCCGGCTCGTTACCGATCAGGCGCAGCATGCCCTCGTGCAGGTCCAGTATTCCATTGGTGAAATCCAGGACCGAGTAATCGGCGATGTCGTAATACAGTGCATTGATGGTGAAATCCCGCCGCCACGCATCCTGCTCGATGGTGCCATAGCAGTTGTCACGCAGAATGCGCCCGTCGTCACTCAGCTCGATATTGCCTTCCTCGTCCTCGGCGCCGAATGGCGCACGGAAGGTTGCGACCTCAATGATCTCCCGCCCGAATGTTACGTGTGCGAGGCGGAAACGGCGCCCGATCAGTCTGCAGTTGCGAAACAACCGGCGCACGTCGTCGGGGTGAGCATCGGTTGCGACATCGAAATCCTTGGGTTCACGACCAAGCAGCAGATCCCGCACACCGCCACCCACCAGACAACTGCGAAAGCCGGCATCACGGAGACGGTAAAGGACCTTCAGCGCGTTATCGCTGATCGCGGCCCGAGAAATCGGGTGATGATCGCGGGAGTATACCCGCGGTTGAACGGGGACTGGGGCTGACTGGCTCACCAAGGTTCGTCGTCGTCGTTAAAGGCCCGTATCATAACAGCTTGGCCCACGCATGCACCGGCGGATAAAGGGCGCAGGGTGCGCACGAGCGCAGCGATCAACTCCCTTCCCGGCGCCCGATGTGGCGAATCGGGGCCAACTCGCCGGTGGCACGATACCGCAGGTAGTCATCGAGAATGCGCCGATGATCGAAAGCCAGCGGCTGGTTCCGGTCCTCCGGGTCCAGCCAGGCCAGGGCCTTCGCATCGTCCCGCGCCCGGGCCTCGCCTTCGCCCCGAGCCACGTACACCACACTCACGGTATGCCCCCGACTATCGCGTGCAGGATCGGAATAAATTCCTAGCAAGGCCTCCAGCCTGACGTCGAGACTGGTTTCCTCGCGGGCCTCGCGCAATGCCGCCTGTTCGACCGTCTCACCCTCATCGACAAATCCGCCGGGCAACGCCCATCCGTGCGGCGGGTTCAGACGGTCGATGACAACGACACCACCCGGGTTCCCTGAATGGCGAATGATCAGGTCGACGGCCAGCAATGGTGTCTTTGGACGTTGTGTGCTCACCCTTCCCCCTCATTGCGGACGAAGCGCCGGATCCGCCGGCGTTCGCGTTTGTCCGGACGGCGTGTCCGACCCGAATCTCCCTTTTCCTGGCGTCGCGACTCGGCCACCGCCTCGCGCCGGGCGACGCTCTCGGCAGTCTCTGCATAGAGCAGCCGTGCCTCCGGGGCAGGCCGCCGCCTGTCGTTGATACCCCGAACCTCGATGTCGAACACCTCGTCACCACGCTGCACCGTCAAGCGGTCTCCCGGAGTTACCCTGCGGGCGGGCTTGCAGCGATCGCCGTTTACGTGCACCTTGCCCCCTGCAACCGCCTCGGTGGCGAGTGCCCGGGTCTTGAAGAATCGCGCGGCCCAGAGCCATTTGTCCAAGCGCAACGCGGTCGAGCCCGACTCGGCCGCCATCATGAGCCCAGACCGTCGTCGCCGGGAACCCTTGTAACCATCCGTCTGGAGATCCCATGGCCCTGCCCCATCTGCATCTCGTCAGCTTTCCATTGTGTCCCTTCGTGCAGCGTAGCGTCATCACGCTGAAACACAAGAACGTCCCGTTCAAACTGACCTTTATCGACCCCGGCAACCTGCCTGACTGGTTCCTGGATAAGTCGCCGACCGGCAAGGTGCCCCTGCTGCTGGTGGATCTGGACACCCCGGTGTTCGAGTCCGCGGTAATCAGCGAATACGTGGACGAGATCACGCCTCCCCAACTGATGCCCACAGACCCGCTGCAACGCGCCCTGGCACGAGCCTGGATCGCTTTTGCCTCTGACATGATCATGGCGATGCACCGATGGATGACGGCCCCGACCGAAGAAGCCTTCAGGGAAGCCCGCGACGAAGCCGCGAAGGGACTCAAGCGGATGGAGGCGCAATGTCAGGCAGGGCCCTGCTTCAACGGTCCGGACTTTTCGCTGCTCGACGCAACGCTGGCGCCGGTGTTGATGCGCTACGACCTGCTGCAGGATCCCGATAGTCCCTGGCAGGCGGCCGAATACCCTCGACTCGCTCGCTGGTGGCAACACCTGTCGAATCTGCCCGAGGTAAAGGAATCGACGATTGGCGATTTTCGTGAGCGGCTGACTCGCTTCCTGGGCAATCAGGACGGGTTTGCCGGGCCGCGCCTCGCCGCGGGTCTGGCCGAACGGGGCCACTGACCGGGCCAGTCGACGACGAAGTCGACCAGCGGCAGGTCGGGGGCTTCATCCTCCCGAACCACCCGGCCTGCCACCGACACCCCGGCCGCCCGCACGGTGTCCGGATCGCCCGAGATCAATGGATGCCAGTTGGGCAGCGGTTGGTCCTGATGCCGCAAGCGGTAGGCACAGGTGGGTGGGAGCCAATCGTATTCCGCCACTGTATGGATATCCACCCGCAGGCAATCCGGCACTTTTCGTGTCCGATCGGCATAGTCCGAGCAACGACCCGTAGCGCAGTCCAGCAGACGGCATGCCAGCCAGGTGTACACCAGTTCACCGCTGTCCTCGTCTTCCAGCTTGTGCAGGCAGCAGCGTCCGCAGCCGTCGCAAAGGGCTTCCCATTCCGCTGTATCAAGCGTGGCCAGCGGTCGCTCCCAGAAAGGCAAGGGCATCTCAGGAGTTCTCGCCGGCAGATTGCAGAAGCTCCCGTCCTGCCTGCTCCAGCCGCTCGACGACCTGCTCCCAGCGCTCCAGCGTCACATAGTGCATCAGTACCCTCCCCCGGCCGGTGGGCACCGTGATCACCAAACCACTGTCCGGATACAACCAGTAGTCCTGATCATCGTCGATACGGCGATGTGCGACCGGGTCACCAAAGCGTGCACGCAACAGTTCCGCATCCCAGCGCGCGCGCGGAATGTAACTCATCTCGACAACGCTCATGCGACCCAACGCCCGCAACGCGTCGTCGCTGAGTCCGTAGCGGCGCGCGCCGCTGGGCATCGGCCGTTCGGAGGTTCGCTCGTCCCAGACAAACTCCATCGCGGTTTCATCGAGGTCAGGCACCAGCACGAGATTGGCCTCGAAGGGCTCGATTTGGGCGTTGGAATAAAAGGCCTCGACCTTGCGGCTGCCATCCTTCCCGACGAACAGGCGGATATCCGGTACCGGAAGCCGGTCAGCGAGTTCCATCAGGGTAGTACGGCCCAGTTCGATACCCAATACCCGGGTCCGGTCCTGTGCGACGACCTCGATCTGCCAGGGCAGGTTCTCGAAACGCTGGGTCTGAGTTCGGTCCGGCAGCAGGAAAAATCCAATGAACGCCAGCAACACAGACGCACCGAGAAGAATCGACAACAGTCCGCGTAAGCGCATTTCACCCCCAAGCCAGAAGCCACGCCAGAACCGATGCAATGCCGACGAATGATCTCCCGGCGGCGTATCGTTCCGGTCAAGATCGAAGATTACCATCCTTGACACACGCGGAAGACTTTCCCTTCGCTTTGCGTCTTCCTAGCGGTACGCTTGGCGCTGACAGACGCTCCACCCCGGAGGATGCAAGACGTAGGGTGTCAATGAGCGCAGCGAATTGCGCCGTTCGAGGCCTGGGATTTGAGCCGGCGTGGTATCGGTGCGGTTCGGCTTCGCCTCACGGCACCCTACGGGCGTTCTCTCGCCAACACATGTCCCGGCGGCGTTCCCGGGTCCGGCCAACCAACCGCCATCATTCATCCATGGAGTATTCTGCATGTCGCAATACCGACCCAACCTGTCCCGCCGCCGTTTTCTCCAGCTTGGAGCCGGAGTTGTGATCACTGGCGGCGTGATCGCCACTGCACCCCGGATCACCGCGTTTGCCGAGGATCTGAACGATTTCCTGAAAGGGCCACCGGTTCCGGATATCGAACCGATGCAACTTTCCGAGAACGTGTGGATGATCCACGCGAAAGAGGTCTTCCCGACCCCCAGGAACCTGGGAATGATGTGCAACATCACCTTTGTCGTGACCGACGACGGAGTCGTGGTCCTTGACAGTGGCGGTTCCCTGCAGATCGGCGAAATGGCGATCCGGATGATCCGCACGGTGACCGACAAGCCCGTGGTGGCGATCTTCGTGTCTCACTACCATGGCGATCACTGGCTCGGTAATCATGCGTTCGTGAACGCGTATGGAGACGATCTTCCGATCTACTCGCATCCGCACACGAAGGCCGAGATCGAGGGGGTGCAGGGCGACCTTTGGCGTAGCCTGATGGAACGCTGGACCGAGGGCGCGACCATGGGAACACGGGTGATCGCACCCAATCGGGAGATCAACCATGGCGACGAGTTCCGGTTCGGAAAAGTCACGTTGCGCATGCATCATTACGGTGTTGCCCATACGCCCAGTGATATCTCAATGGAGGTCATCGGAGACCGTCTAACCTACGTTGGCGACGTGGCAATGGAACGGCGCATCGCCAACATGGACGACGGATCCTTCCAGGGATCGATCGATTACATCGACGCCCTCAAGGCCGAGGCTGGTTCCGAGATCTGGGTTCCGGGCCATGGCCTCGCAACCGACGATCTGATGCAGTGGAATCGGGAAATGTTCGCGGGCATTTACGAGAACTGCCTGGAAGCGGTGGAAAACATGGAGGACATGGCCAGCGCAAGGGCCCGTGTACTGGCCGACCCCCGTGTGGCCACCAAGGCGTCGGAGACCCGCGGATTCGACGAGAACATCGGGCGCTATGTCAGTCTTGCGTATCTGGAAGCGGAAATGGCCGCATTCTGACCATCCGGAGCGCGCGCCGATGAATCGAGCCGACCGGTTGTTCCACCTCCACGGGCTATTGCGGGCGGCTCGGTATCCAGTACCCTTCGAAAAATTGCTCGAAAAACTCGAGACATCCGCCGCGACCCTGAAACGCGATATCCGTTATCTTCGTGACCATATGGGGGCACCGATACTGTATGACCGAAGCCATAACGGCTACCGCTACGATCCGAGGTCTCCCGAGTTCGAACTGCCCGGAATCTGGTTCAACGAGACCGAGCTGCATGCCCTGCTGGCGATGCAGCAGTTGCTCGACGCGGTACAGCCGGGATTGATTGGCGCGTCGATCGGACCGTTGAAGGCCAAGGTGCGCAAACTGCTTGGCGAGAGCGGGCACCACGCCGACATGGTCGCAACCCGGGTCCGCCTCAAGCCGATGGCCCCTCGGCGCTCCGACGATGCCGTATTCGGCCAGGTTTCGGGCGCGGTACTCAACGAGCAGCCCCTGCGCATCACCTACCATGGCCGCGAACGCGACACATCCCATGATCGCACGGTCCATCCCCATCGGCTCGTCCATTACCGTGACAACTGGTACCTGATCGCCTACTGCGAGAAGGCCAAGGCCCTGCGCACTTTCGCCCTGGATCGGATCCGGCGGGCACGTCCCGCGGATTTCCCCTTCATGGCTTGTGATGAACAGGCCCTGAGCCATCTCGTCAGTGCCAATTTCGGCATCTTCACCGGCACCGCCAGCCAATGGGCCGTTCTGCGTTTCACTGCGGAGAGGGCCCGCTGGGTGGCGGACGAGTCGTGGCACCCGGACCAGATCGGTCGCTGGGTCGACGGGGCCTTCGAACTTCGAGTGCCCTACTCCGACCCGCGCGAACTGGTAATGGACATCCTCAAATACGGCCCGGATGTCGAGGTGGTCGCTCCGACTGGACTGCGGCAGATGGTCGGCCAGCGGCTGCGCGCGGCCGCGCTACAATATTCGGAAACGGCGCACACCCGAGCTGCATCATCGGACGAGCCTCCAGCCCCGCGGGTGCCGTGAGGCACAGCCGAACCGGGGCGGTACAGGAGCCGGCAGGACCGCCCGCCGCTCCAACCATCCGACGGTACAACTCGCTGCGCTCATGGACACCCCGCGCGTTACCGACGCGAATACAGGATTTTTCTTGCCGGTGGCTCACTCTCTGAGCCACCGAGGGTGTTACAACGAGGCAGGACCACTTCCCGGAGCCAGAGATGAGCCCCAAGCATGTCACGAAACAGGCCCTGCGCACTCCACCACTTGCGGGCTATACCCGTCGTCGCCCCGGATATCGCATTGCCAGCGCCGGAACCTATCTGCAACGCCTGCCGCTGGCTGGCTTCGAGCATCACGAGGCCCGCCGCCTCTGGAACTACCTTCGCACTGGTCAGGCCTTGTTGCTGAGTCGCGAACTCAGCAACCCGGTCGATCCTCGCGCGGTCCGCGTGACCTGGCTGGGGGAGCAGCTTGGTTACCTGCCAAGAGCTGACAATCATCTGGCCTCCGACTTGCTCGATCGTGGCTCCGTGATCTTCGCCCGGATCCACGACCTGCGTGAGTCCGCGGACCCATGGGAGAGGATCACCCTGAATGTTTATCTCACCCGCGGCGGCTGATTTGGCCGGCACCAGGAGCATGGCCGGGCGTTGACCGGAGCGAGAAGCGGCAAACTGGCACTTTGGGGAAGCGGCACCCGGGGTCGATGTCCAGGCTTCGTTGGAACGCGGGTCAGGTCGCGTTACGGTTCAGCCGGTCGACCGCAGCCATCGCCGCCTGCGCCGCGGCATCGATATCTCCCTCGCGCCCGGCCAAGGTCAGACGCCCGAACGCACCGACGGCGTGGGCTTCGCAGAGCGTGATATTGGACGCCTTTTCGGCTTCGTTGGCGGCGTAGATCACGTAGCCCGCGGGTTCGGTCTCGAGGATGAAAATGCTCTGTCCGGCGAGCACCATCGAACCCTTGCGGTTCTGGCGGTTGATCAGCACCGCATGGTCCGCATTGATGCCGCGGATGGTTTCATGCCAGGCCACCCGGCATTTCTGCCGCGCGGACTCGGTCGTACCCATGTGACGAAGCAAGACCTCCGCGGCCTCACTCACGCTCGCCTGATCACGGTGGTGAATCACCATCGAACCGAAGGCGCGCTCAACGACCATCTGCCCCAGATGCACCGGCGAGGCCTTCAACGCGATATCGGTCAGCCGATGGATGGCAAGGCCCGGCGCGACCTCGAGCCACAGGCAGGAGTCCCCGGGCTTCGGCAGGAAGCCCTGCGACACCGTCGCCATATACGCTGCGACCTGCGGCTGCAGGGCATCGATATGCACGTATGTACGCAGTGAGATCAGGGGCGCATCCATCCGAACAACCAATCCAAGTTCGTTTCCTGACGACGATGGGCATCGAGGCCCGTTGATTCAGTGCCTTGCACCGGGAATGTGCTGTGGCCACGCGGACCCTTGTCGGCACCGCGGAGACACCCGCTGGTCCGGGCCGGGCACACGAGACGCGGGATGATACCGGTTTCGCCAGGCGAACGTAACGACGGGCATTTCCAGCCCATTGCACCCAATCATCAACCCTGGTTTCCGCCATGCGAGCGCCAGCCCCCTGGGAAACCCCGGATTCACTGATGAATTCTACCACGCTCCGGCGGGCATGGTCGCGTTCCAGTACGCGACGACAGCTGTCGATGGAACCGCGACGCCATGTCGATCAGTCCGAAACCACCTGCACGAATACCTGCATCTCGGAGGGAGTGACCGGTGGACCAAACTGGTTGAACACGGGAACATCCGCCGCGTCCCTTCCCTGCGCCAGGATCACCCGGGCCAGGTTCTGATCCGGGCGCGTGGGGTCGAAGGTATACCAGCGACCGCCGACGAAGGCCTCGAACCAGGCATGCAGGTCCATGGGATCAAGGTCCTGCAGGTATCCGGCAACGAAACGAGCCGGTATGGCCATGCTGCGACAAAGAGCGATCGCGAGATGCGCGAAGTCCCGGCAAACGCCCTCACCCCGATTGAACGCCTCGTAAGCGGATACCGGAGTTGGATCCGATTCGGGAAGATAACGCAGCCGCGAATGCACCCAGCGGGTAATGGCAGCCACCTGATCGTACCCGGGTTCCTTCCCCCAGGTGATCTCGTTGGCCAGCGCGGCCAGTCGGTCGGACTCGCAGAAACGACTCGGGATCAGATACAG
>SLHN01000314.1 GCA_007136145.1 Thioalkalivibrio sp. | reverse complement strand
CTGGCTTTCATCGGGAGAAAAATCATGCGCCCTCGGTTTGCTGTGGTGGCTGCTCTGTTGACAGTGTTGCTGGTGGTCGGCTGTTCCGGTTCAGGAAGCTCGGGCGGCGGTGACCCGGGCGGTGGCGGGCCTGGTGGTGGGCCTGGTGGTGGTGAGCCTGGCGGGGGAGTGCCGGGTGACGGTGGGGGCGTCGGTACGCCGGCGAATTCGTCGGCCTGCGTGAATCCGGTTCTGTACTCGCCGGGCACGCTGTTCGAGTTGGCCTATCGCAGGACGGGGCCGGTCGACGCGGTGATCGACGGCGACGTGGTAAGTCGAGTCGTTGGCTTCGAGTCTTTCAACGGTGTGGAGGCAACGCGTCGCAATGCCGAAATCAACATGGCTGGAGACTCGACCAACTTCGTGTTTTACGAGGTGTTTGACGGGGTTCGCGAGGGCATCGTGGGTGTTGTGGTTTCCGGCGATTTCTTGGGTACGACTGTGTCTCAGGTGACGACGAGGACCCCGACGGCCTTCGTTCGGTCGGCCAATCTGCCGCCGGGTGGGGAGGTCGAGGGCCGGTATGTATCGCGGGCCGAGACCATCGCCGAAGGGTTGGACGAAGACGAACGTCGGCTATTGCCGCCGCCATTCGAGACCGACGTCGAGTTCACCAACACGTTTGTCGGAATCGAATCCGTTACGGTGCCGGCAGGGACCTTCCAGGCCTGTCTGTGGAACGATCAAGAGGTCAGCACGCTGCTCACGAGAGTGGGTGAGCCCTTTACTTCCACCCGATCGGTTTGGCAGGCGGTCGGGTCGGGTGTGGTGCTGAGGGAAGAGGACGACGAGGGTGTCGTCACCGAGTTGTTGAGTGGTGCGATCAACGGGCTGCCCGTCGAGCCCTGATGCGCGCCGATCGGACCCATCAGTCCGAGGTCCGGCCACGAGTTCAGCCCGGGATCGAACCAAAGTCCGCGGCCGGCCATCGCGGTGTTGGCTCCCTGCCGGGTCCCCCAGGGTTGGCATCCGAGCCCCAACAACCTCGTCTGGGTGCCGGTGGACACCTTCTTGGCCGGGCGTCCGCGGCCCTGATGATTATCGGTAGCCGGTCGAAAACCCGGCCTTGGAGGATGATGGCCTGCGTCGGCACCTGATTGCGGGGCTTCGACGTGACTGATAGCCTTGGCGGATTCGAGGTTGCGCTGCCGAGGAGCCATCTTTATGTCAAGGGAGAAGGCCCCAAGCACCGGAGATTGGCCAACGACGCGCCGTTTCGGCATAAGCAATCCGATGGCGTCGACCGAAGTGTCGTAGCACGTTCGTTGAACGATTCCTCGCCGATCGAAGTATCCGACGGGGGCGAGATCGCGGCGGATCGGACGTTTCCGGAAGAAGTTGCGTCATCGATGATGGCGGCATGGCAGGCGGGGCAGCCCCCGCCGGAGTTTGCGCTGGATGCGCTCGGCAAGCTGGCCTCGCAGGCAGGCACGAACGTCGAGATTCGGTTCTGGCTGACATGGTGCGCGCTTGCCCCCGCTCCGGCGCAGCGCCTGGACTCGCTCGAAGCCCTTTGGATGGATAACATCGCGTGGCCAGCGTCGATTCGCCTGGTGATTGTCGCGACGGCGCTGGAGTCCCTCCTGGTCTGGTGGAACGACTTTCGCCTCGCTGACCGATGGCTGCTACGCCTCGATGAAAACAGCCTCGCCGACGAACTGGCCCTGTCGCCGCGCGCTGTGCTTGCTGCGTTCTCGTGCCACTACTACCGCGACTTGAATCACCCCGCACTGCCGGCCTGGTTCGCCTCGATCGAACGTGCCATCGAGCAGGCGCGCGGCGGGCGGCCCGACTCGATGCTGTTGTTCGCAGCTTACTTCTATTGCCTGTGGACCGGTCGTCGCTCGGCGCGGAGTCGAATTGCGCATCAAGCCAGACAGGTGCTCGAGATACAGGCGGTCGAGATCGATGTTCCATCGCGTATCGGCATGCAGGTCCTCGTTGCCGTCGAGGGCCTGTGCGATCCGGATACCAGCGCGACCATCCACGGGATCGAGCACGGCATAGCGCTGGGTCGAGAGAGCGGTTTCGTGCTGTGGGAGCCCCTGCTCAGGGCACCACAGGCGCTGATCGCGTCTGCAATTGGCGATGGTCCGGCTGCCCGTGCGGCGGCCGAATCGATGCAGGCCGCGACGAGTTTGTCGGGTTCACTCGATCGTGCCTACGCAAGCTTCGTTGAGGCCTGCGTATGGATCGCCCAATGTCGGTCCGTGGCTGCATATCGCAGCGCTCGCCGAGGGTATCGACTTGCCGAACGTGCTGGTTCGCCCGTGGGGTGCCTGTACAACCTTGTCATTATCGTGATCGCTGCGCAGGAACTGGGTCGCGTGCGACTGCAAGAGCGCTATCGAGATCAACTGTTTGCCGAACTGGATCGAGCACAAAGTCCATGGTTCGACGCGCTGGGGGTCACCGTCAAGCTGCATCAGCATGCGGTGGAGCGTATCTCGATCGATGAGGCGTTTGCATCAAGGGCGCTGGCAGTGCTCGAGGGGCAGGGTCTGGTGATGCTGCCATGGATGCCGCGAACGCGTATTGGGGAAGTCGTGGCGTTGTTGCAACCCTTTGCGTCAGGGCACGCGGCCACGTGGCCGAGCCGACTCCTCGAGACGCACCGGTTGCCGCCGGTCGCGCGGTTGCAGCCTGTGGTCAGCGTCTGCCTGCTCGGCGTGCCAAATGTTCAGATCGAGAGTTCCGGGCGATCCGCGGGAAATGGGTCCGGCTTCATTCGGCGCCGAAAACCGTTGGAATTGCTTGCGGTATGGGTCGCAGCGGGACGTCGGCCCATCGAGGCCAGTGCGCTCGGGGATCGGCTTTGGCCTGACGCCGATGGTGATACCTCCGCGCGTAATCTCAAGGTGACCATCCATCGTCTGCGGGATTTGCTTGGTCGACGGGAGGCGGTGGTGTGGCGGAACGGGTGCCTGAGTATCGATGAATCGCTCGTCTGGATCGACGTGTCGGCCCTGGGTGATCTGCTCGCAGAGCTCGAGAAAACCCCTCGAAACAAAGAACCAATGGTTCGTCGCGACGCTTTCGAGCGTCTCGTGGCCCTGCTGCGCGGGCCATTGCTGGCGGGGACTGCGAATCCGCTGCCGTGGCTGGTGGCTGAGCGGCGGCTTTGGGGGAATCGTCTGAAAACACTGGCTGTTTCCGGCACCCTTGCAAACGAGGATCAACGACGGGCGCTTCTCGATTGCCTGAAGACATGGGTGGATTGATCCGCAAGCCTCCCGCGCCCGGGAGATACGGGGCGGGCCCAACGCGGATCAGAGGAAGCGCAGGGAGAAATCGATCGCGCGCAGATGCTTGGTGAGACTCCCCATCGAAATGTAGTCGACGCCGGTGGCAGCGACCTGGGACAGGGTGTGCTCGCTCACGTTACCGGATGCCTCCGAGATCGCGCGTCCGCGGATTCTTTCCACGGCCTCGCGCAGCGGTCCCAGTTCGAAGTTGTCCAGCATCACGACATCCGCGCCGGCGGCCAGCGCCTGTTCCACCTCGTCGGGGGTTTCGGTTTCGACTTCGATCCAGCGGCCCTTGCCCATGGCGCGGGCGCGGTCCACCGCGGTCTCGATGGAACCGCAGGCAAGGATGTGATTTTCCTTGATCAGGACTGCGTCCCAGAGCCCCAGTCGGTGGTTGAAACCGCCACCGCAGCGGACCGCGTACTTCTGTGCAACGCGCAGGCCGGGGAGCGTCTTGCGGGTGTCGAGCAGACGCGTTCGTGAGCCGTTCAGCAGCTTGACCAGCCGCGCCGTCTCCGTTGCCGTGCCCGACAGGGTCTGCAGCAGGTTCAGCGCGCTGCGCTCGGCGGAGAGAAGAGCCCGTGCGGGCCCGGAAACCCGGGCAATGACACCCGGATCTTCCACGGGTGCCGCTTCGTCGACATCCCATTGCACGCGGCAACCTGGTGCCACCGCACGGAAACAGGCGCTGAACCATGGCTGCCCGCAGATCACGGCCGGCTCCCTCAGATGGAGTTCGGCCTCTGCACGCTGCCCAGTGGGTACCAACGCCGCGGAAAGATCACCGGACCCGAGATCCTCACGCAGCGTGGTCTGAACCAATGCCTGAATTGCACCGGGGTCGGGTGTTTCCAATTCCATGTCAAAAGGATCGAAAAGCCGCCCTGTCGGGCGCGAAGTCTTCATGCTGGCCGGTCCTGAATCCTGAGGTGCCGGGCCGCGGCACTATTCGACATGGCCCGAAGGTCAGCAACTTTTCCGGCCGGTAACGCTGATCGATAGCCTGTGATTGGCTGGTTGGAAAAGGGGCGCCGGGGGCGCCTGGCCGAGGGTTGCCGGACCGCACACGGTAACCATTCGATGGTTGTCCACATCCGCCATTACCCTCCTGGTGTCCCATTCCGCCAGTCGCAATCCTGCTGCCGTTCATTTTGCCCCGTGTAAGGCACCTTTTTCCAGCAGACCAGGATCCGCGCCGCAGGGATAGTCAAATTATAGAGTGCGAATCAGCGCAGCGAATCGCGCCGCTCGAGGCTCGGGGGGGGGCTGTTGACCAGGGCCGGCGTGGTGTCGGTGCGTTAGACTGGTCGCACGGTCTTGCTGGACGCGATTGGCAGGTCGCCTGGGAATCGGTTTTCGGAATCCTCACCTCGGTGCCCATTTCCAGCACGGTTGGTCTCGAATTCTTGGCGACGAGGCGTTAACAAGCATGAACGAGAAACAGGCACCCGCCATTCAACTACCAGGGCCCGGCGTGCTCCTGGCATTACTGGCATTGGCAGTGTTTGTCGCAGGGACCGGGGCTCTCTGGCCCACCCTGCAGGCATCGCTCTCCGGGCTGAATACCCTGCAACTCGGGATACTCGCGAGTTTCGTCGCCGGGATGTTCACCGCGGTCGGTGCGCTCCCCATCTTCTTCCTTCGTCGCCTGTCGCGCCAGGTTGAGGATTCGCTGATGGGGTTTGGGGCCGGGGTCATGCTCGCCGCGACCGCGTTCGAATTGGTGTTACCCGCGGCAGGCATCGCCGAGACCCAACTTGGAAGCCCTTGGCTTGCCGCATTGCTGGTCGGCACGGGCATCGCGTTGGGGGGAGGGTTCCTGTTGGCGTTACACCGGCTGGTGCCGCACGAGCACTTCGTCACCGGCCCGCAGAGTGGCGCCGACCCGAGGAAAATCCGCCGTGTGTGGTTGTTCGTGTTCGCGATCGCTCTGCACAACCTGCCCGAAGGGCTCGCCGTCGGCGTTGGTTTCGGTGTCGACGAGCTCAGCGATGGTGTGGCACTGGCGATCGGGATTGGCCTGCAGAACATGCCGGAGGGATTGGTTGTTGCCGTCGCACTGATGTCGCTGGGCTACAGCCGGCTCGCCGCCTTCGGTGTCACGCTGCTTACCGGACTCGTCCAGCCGGTCGGAGGCCTGATTGGCGCCGGCGCGGTGACCCTGATGGAAATGCTATTGCCCTGGGGCCTTGCCTTCGCCGCCGGAGCCATGCTGTTCGTGATCAGCCACGAGATCATCCCGGAATCCCACCGCAAGGGGCACGAAGGGAAAGCGACCTTCGGTGTGCTGCTGGGATTCATCGTCATGCTGACCATCGACATGGTGCTGGATTAGCGGCCTGCCCGCCTTGGCGCGAAAGAGCGTCTCGTAGGGTGCCGTGAGGCGCAGCCGAACCGCACCGATACCACGTAGGCCCTGGCCCCGTGCTCCCAGGCCTCGAACGGTGCAGTTCGCTGCGCTCATTGGCACCCTGCGTGTTGGCGCCCTCGGGGGTTATGACTGTTGAAGCCGTGTTCTCACGCCGTTGCATTCCTGTACTGATTGCAGGCGTGCAGTGAAAAGTGGACTTTCGGAAGTGTGTGCCCGCCTGTTGCCCGACGGTCGGGTCATGTCATCCAATGCGACTCCGTAACCGACTACGACCAGGAGGATTTCCATGTCTTATCCGCAGATTGGCAATGCCCTCGTGACCGGCAATTCGAGTGGGCTCGGCCTGGGACTGACGCATGCGCTGATGCGTCGGGGTGCGGCTGTCTACGGACTCAGCCGCAGCGGTTGCCCGGAAGCTATCGCGGGGGATGTACGTGTCGATCTGGCCGAGTATGACCGTATCGCTCCCGCGATCGCGCAGTTGCTCGATGGTGTGAAGCATCTTGATTTGGTGGTTCTGAACGCCGGTCTGCTCGGGCAGATTCAGCGCATGCCGGATGCGGACATCGCCGAACTCAGGCAGTTGATGGACGTGAATGTCTGGGCGAACAAGCCGATTCTGGACCACCTGCTTGTACAGGAAATCGAGGTGGGTCAGATCATCGGCATCTCCTCGGGCGCCGCCGTTTCCGGCAACCATGGCTGGAGCGGCTATTCGATCTCGAAGGCGGCGCTGAACATGTTCATGCAGCTTTATGCGCACGAGTTTCCCGGTGTGCCGGTGCACAGCCTCGCGCCGGGGCTCGTCGATACCGGGATGCAGGCGTTCATTTCCAGCGAGGTTGATGTCGAGCGCTTTCCGGCGTTGAAGCGGCTGCAGGAGGCGCGAGGCACGGGGTCGATGCCGGACAGTGATACCGCGGGACAGCGGATCCTCGAAAGCCTCGAGCGCATACGCGCCGTCCCCAGCGGCCGTTTCGTCGACCTGCGCGACCTGGCCTGACCTCTCCCGTCGGCCGATTTGTGGTTGCCGCCGGTGCGGTTCGGCTGCGCCTCACGGCACCCTACTGAGGCCAACGGGGGTCACGCGTAGGGTGCCAATGAGCGCAGCGAATTGCGCCGTCCGGCGCTTGCGAGTGGTGAGGCGTTTTCGCTTTGCGACGATATCCACTGGTATTTCGGCATATTCCAAAGCCGGAAACATAAAAAAATTTCATTGGCCTCCATCAGAAAAAAATAAGCCACTAGAGCGCTTGGGAATTCCCTGCCGGCGATTTCCACTGGACTGCAATTGCGACAAGGGTTTCCGCTTTTCTTGCCCAGCTTATCCACAGCTTGCCAAGGCCTGATTCACAGCATGGACACAATATGTTGTGTTTGGAAAAGCGTGAAACACCCTCTATAGTGCCTCACAGCAACCCCCGGTATAGCGCGAGGCCACCTATGCACAGTGAAGCACAGTCGATTTCCCCGTCGGTTCCGAGCGAATCCAGCGATATTCCCGACACAGGTCCGAGTGCCGAGATCCTGGCGACCTCGCCGGGTCGGCACCAGGTGATCCGCCGCAACGGCAAGGTCACGCATTTCGACGGCGCGAAGATCGGCGTGGCGATCACCAAGGCGTTCCTCGCGGTCGAAGGGGGTGGCGCCGCAGCCAGCCGCCGTATTCACGAGATCGTCGAGGAATTGACCGGGCAGGTCACCGACAACCTGTTCCGCCGGGCCGGCGCCAGCGGCATCACCGTGCATATCGAGGACATCCAGGACCAGGTCGAACTGGCGCTGATGCGTGGCGGTCACCACAAGGTCGCACGGGCCTACGTGCTGTACCGGGAGAAACAGTCCGAGAAGCGTGCCGCCGAGGCCGCGAAGAAGAAGCCGGCGCCCGCAGCGGCGGATGTGCTGCACGTTACCCGTGCCGACGGTACCCGAGTGCCGCTCGACGAGGCCCGTATGGCGGCGGTGGTCGACGAAGCCTGCCGCGGGCTGAAGCAGGTGGAAGGGCCACGTGTCCTCGCCGAGGCTCGGCGTAACCTGTTCGACGGCGTCGCCGAGAAGGACGTCGGCACCGCGCTGGTGATGGCCGCGCGGCCGATGATCGAGCAGGAGCCGAACTACTCGCAGGTCACCGCGCGCCTGCTGATGGATAACCTGCGCCGCGAGGCATTGAGCTTCCTGGCCGGCATGCCGCAGGAGGCGACGCAGGCCGAGATGGCCGGGCGCTACCCCGAGTACTTCCGCGCCTACGTGAAGCGGGCCGCTGAGCTCGAACTGCTCGATTCGCAGCTCACCCGCTACGACCTCGACGCACTCGGCAAGGCGCTGAAGCCCGAACGCGACCTGCAGTTCACCTACCTCGGCCTGCAGACGCTGTGCGACCGCTACTTCATTCACTCCGGCGGTACCCGCTTCGAACTGCCGCAGGCGTTCTTCATGCGCGTCGCGATGGGTCTGGCGATCAACGAGATCGACCGCGAGGCGCGCGCGATCGAGTTCTACGAACTGCTGTCGAGCTTCGACTTCATGAGCTCGACGCCGACGCTGTTCAACTCCGGCACCCTGCGCCCGCAGCTCTCCTCCTGCTACCTGACCACCGTTCCCGACGACCTCGACGGCATCTTCGAGGCGATCAAGGACAACGCGCTGCTGTCCAAATTCGCCGGCGGCCTCGGCAACGACTGGACCCGCGTGCGCGGCATGGGCTCGCACATCAAGGGCACCAACGGCAAGAGCCAGGGCGTGGTCCCGTTCCTGAAAGTCGCGAACGACACCGCCGTCG
>SLHN01000253.1 GCA_007136145.1 Thioalkalivibrio sp. | reverse complement strand
TTAAAGGCGGTGTATTCTGGCGGCTTTCGGGGTTGGGGGCAAGCCCAGGCCCCTTCGACCCATGCATGCGTCTCAGCGGGAGACCCGATGCCCACGTGAACCGAAACCGACGGCCCGCTCGTGGCGAGTGCGGAACGAACTGGCCACCAAAACCATGGCAACGATCGGCTTCAGCGTTCACGGACCAGCCCCTGCAGGTAGCGTGCCTTCCATAAAGCCTCTTCCCACTCACCCTCGGCGGTGCTGTCCCGCACCACTCCGCCGCCCACGTTGGCGAGTATCCGCCCCCCCTCGAACAAGCGCAGACTGCGGATCGCGACCGACCAGCACTGATCGCCCGACGGAGCGGCCCAGCCAATCGCACCGCAATACACCCCGCGCGGGAAGGCTTCGAGTTCGGCGATGATCTGCATCGCGCGGATCTTTGGGGCGCCGGTAACCGAGCCGCAGGGAAAGAGCGCCGCCATCAGATCCGGAAGCCCCACACCTTCCACCAACCTACCCTGAATGCGACTGCTCATCTGATGCACGGTGGCGTAACTGTCGATGCCGAAGAGCTCGGGCACCCGAACCGAGCCGATGCGCGAGACACGCGCAATGTCGTTGCGCAACAGATCGACAATCATCAGGTTTTCGGCCTGCACCTTCTCGCTTGCCGCCAACTCGGTCCTCAACCGCATGTCCTCGCGTGCATCGGGGCTGCGTGGGGCCGTGCCCTTCATTGGACGGCTTTCTATCACCCCGTCCCGCACCCGGAAGAACAGCTCGGGACTTCGCGAGATGATCACCGGCCCCTCGGACAGGTCGATGAAGGCGCCAAAACCCACTGACTGGCGCATACGCAACGCTCCGTAAAGCCCCAGCGCCAGACCGGACAGGAGCCGGGTCTCCATCGGAAAGGTCAGGTTGACCTGATAGCAATCCCCGGACCCGATATAGGCCTGCAAGCGCGCGAAAGCGGCCTCGTATTGCAACCGCGACACCTGTGGCAGCAATGGCGCGAGCAATACGTTATCGGATTGTGCTTCGGCCTGTGCGATGAGGTTGGCGGCCGCTTCCGGCCCGGCGAACACACCCAGCGCGACCAAGGGAGCGCCGGGGTCGGGCTTGAGACTGTCGCGTAACCGTTCCTCGAACACATGGCCCGCCTCATAACCCAGATAGCCCGCAATCCATCCCCCCGCAAGGCGAGCGGCCTCCGCCTCGGCGAGCACGGGGCCGACCTCTTCGGGATGGTTCGCCACCAGAAGACGCCTGGGCGCGTCAAACAGAGCTGGGTGGCCCCCTGGGCCATGCTCGATCAGGATCACGGGCAACCTGCCTTGTCTCCATGCTTTTCGCGTGGCATGCGGTTCAACAGGAACGCCTAGTCACCGATCATTGACGCGGCCCCAGACCCGCGCGACAACCCGCGCGCGGTGGGTCCGACAGAAAACCCGGAACACGCCTTTCGCTTCGCGGCATTGCCGGCTCAGTGATCGAATTCGTCGATGGGCGGCTGCTGTGGACCGTCCTTACGGCCCGCGGACCCCTTGCGCTCGCGAAAGAGTCCCCAATTACGTCGGCGGGTCCATAGGGCCTTGCGCCCCACCCCGAGCATCTTCGCCAGTTCGATCTCGTTATACTGGTCCTGATAACGCAGGATGAATTCCCGGATGTAGTCCTCCACCGACAGCGGCCGAAATTCGTCCTGCGTCTCCGGTTCCTTCCGGCTGGTGGCCGCGGGCATCATGTCGCGCAGATCCCGGGGCGTCAGGATATCCCCCTCGGCGAGGATTACCGCCCGTTCGATCAGGTTCTCCAGCTCCCGCACGTTGCCGGGCCAGTGGTGGTTGTTGAGAAATTCCGAGAACTCCGGGCTGATCCCCCGCACACGCTTGCCGATCCTGCCGCTGTAATAGTCGATGAAGCGCTGCGCAAGGATCTCGATATCGCCCGGGCGATCACGCAACGGGGGCACCTGAATGTTGATTACGTTCAACCGGTAATAGAGGTCCTCACGGAAGTTGCCTCGGGCGGCCTCCACAGCCAGATCCTTGTTGGTCGCGGCTATGAAGCGGACATCGACATTGTAGACCTGGCTCGAACCCACTGGACGAACCTGCTTCTCCTGAATCACTCGAAGCAGTTTGACCTGCAGACCGATCGCCAACTCCGAAATTTCGTCCAGCAACAGGGTTCCGCCATTGGCCTCTCGGACCAGACCCTCGCTGGAGGATACCGCGCCTGTATAGGCCCCCTTCACATGACCGAAGAGCTCTGACTCCAGAAGATCGGCGGGAATCGCGCCGCAGTTGATGGGCACGAAGGGACCGTCGGCGCGATGGCTGGCCTGCTGGATCGCACGCGCCACCAACTCCTTGCCGGTGCCACTCTCCCCCTGGATCAACACATTGGCATCCGACGGTGCAACGCGTTCGATCAGGCTCAGTACCCGCTTGATGGGTTCGCTGGATCCAATCAGGCGTTTGTGATTGTAGGCCTTGTTGAGGCTCTTCTTGAGGATTCGATTCTCGCGCTTGATCTTGCGTTCGTTGAGCGCGCGGCTAACCGCATGGAGGAAATTGTCGTTGTTGAACGGCTTGATGATGTAGTCGACGGCACCGCGTCTGAGCGCATCGATAGCGCTTTCCATCGACGAGAAACTCGTCATCAGGATCACCGGAATCTCGGGATCCCACTCGTTGACCGACTGAATCACATCCAGACCACTGGCACCCGGCAGCTTCAGGTCGGTGATCACCAGGTCAAAGTCACTTTCCCGCGCCAGCTTCAGACCGTCGGTGGGATTGTCGACCACCACCGGGTCATAGCCTTCCAGTTCCAGCAACAGTTCGATGGATTGCGCGAGCCCACGATCGTCGTCGATCAGCAGGATTCGTTGCAGCCGAGCCGGGGAATCGCTGACTTCGCGCGACGACGCCTTGTACGCGTGTTTCCTCATTTCCCCTCCAACGCCAGGGGAAGCTCAAGTCTGAAACAGGCGCCGCCCGAGGACTGGTTGTGCACGGATAGTTCACCACCATGTTCCAGCGCGAGTTCGTAACTGATCGCGAGTCCGAGGCCCGAGCCCTGGTTGCCGGCCTTGGTGGAAAAGAATGGTTCGAAAACCTTGTCCAGATATTCTTCCGGGATCCCTGGACCGGTGTCCGCGATGGTAACCACCACCATGCCATCGGTGGCGGTATCGGACCGTGTGAGGTCCACTTCGATCCGCACCTCGCCACGCCCCCCCAGCGCCTGCATGCTGTTGAGCAGGATGTTGAAAAACACCTGTCGCAGCTCGTGCAAGCGCCCGGAAACCCGGGCTGCGGGGTTCTGCTGACGCCGGATGGATATACCTCCCAGCCCGCCGTCCTCGCTCTTCAGATCACCCAGCAGCCCGGACTTGCCATCCACGACCAGCAGTGCCAATGCCTCGTCCACCGCATGGTCCACGGCAAAGACATGGCATTCCTCGGAAACCCGCGAAAATTCGCTCACGCGGCTGGAAACCTCGAGAATTCTACGGACGTTCGAGGCAATGGCGTCCAGTCCACGCTTCAGGACGGTATCGTCGGTTTGCACACGTGATTGAAGAATCTGAACCATGGAATAAGTGGCTGCAAGAGGATTACTGACCTCATGGCATACCCCTGCCAGCATGAAACCCAGCGACGCCAGGCGCACCGTCTGCGCCGAACGCAACTCCATTTGCCGCATCGCGGTTTCGTCGCAGAGCACTATGAGGCTCCCTTGCGACAACCGTCGTACATAGAGACGGAGATGTGCTTCATCCGACCCGGATGACAGGCTCAGTGGAGCCTCCTGGGTGGTGGCCCAGCGCGGGTTACCTTGAAGAACCCGATCAAGATCGGGAAACAGCGTTTCGAAGGATTCGCCCTCGGGCGCCTGGAACAGTCCGCTGGTCTCCAGGGCCGGCGTATTCACATGAACCACCTTCCCCGCGTCGTCGAGCAGGATGGACGGCCACGGAAACGCCTCGATGATCTCGGCGGTGATGCTCGTGGTCGTCGTGTTCGGTACGGTCATGATCTGTGCATTGTACCTGTTCAATGTGTCTCTCTACGTGGATCTTTTCGACCATTCCGGCGCGGCCTCTCTCGACATCCATGCCCGCAGCACCGGGACCTCCACATCAATGCGGACGGCAGAACCGATGGGTCGGTCCGCGCAATCGCTTGGGAGCGGGTTTTGCGTGTTGGACGTGACGGAGCGGTCGGGGGTTCCGGGGACCGGCCAGATACACCCAGGCACCCGAGACGTAACCGCGACATGCGTACCGCCCCGAAACGACCTGTCAGGGCAATCGGTCGACGAGCTCAGGAGAAATCCCCGCAGCTGCTCGCCGACAGTGAGACACAAATCACGGTAGGCGCGCAACCACGGTCCCGCCAGTTCATGCTCGCGAGCTGGGGTCTTTGGCAGGCCAGGGATCGGATCGAGCCACCTATGGCCGGTAACGGTACCGTGTCAGGGCCACATTCCGTTGTCTCACCCGACAGCCCCCCTCGCGTGCGCCGAGGCCGGTAGGTCTCGGCCTCGGCGCACGCGAGTCGCAACACGCCTCTAGACCAACACGCTAGCCCTTGACCGCTTGTCGCTCCGGCTGGGATGCCGCCGCGCTCGCCCGGCTTACCCGCGTCGCGCAGAACTTGAACTCGGGAATCTTGCCATAGGGATCCAGCGCCTCGTTGGTCAGAAGGTTCGCGGCTGCCTCATGATACGCGAACGGCATGAACACCGAGTGCCGCGCCATTCCGCGGTCGGCACGCGCCATCGCCGTGATCTCGCCACGACGAGAGGTGATGACGACACGATCACCAGGCTCGATTCCCAGATCGTTCAGGTCCTCGGGATGGAGGCTGGCAACCGCCTCGGGCTCGATGGCATCCAGCACCGCCGCATGGCGAGTCATGCTCCCTGTGTGCCAGTGCTCGAGCTGCCGCCCCGTAGTCAGGACGAACGGATAGTCGGAGTCTGGCAACTCATCGGCATGCACATATTGCGCGGGAACGAACCGAGCGCGGCCGCTGGCAGTGGGGAAACCCTGCCGGAAGATGATCGGCTCCCCTGGGTCGCCCTCGTCCCGCAACGGATAGGTCAGTGTGTGCTCGGCGTCGAGCCGGTCCCAGGTCATACCCCCCAGGCTGGGCGTGGCTCGACGCATTTCCTCGAACACCTCCCTTACCGACGGGTACGACCACTCGAGTCCGAGTCCCTTGGCCATTTGCTGAATGATCCACAGATCCTGGCGCGCTTCCCCAGGGGGATCAATGGCCTGCCGGCCAAGCTGAACTCTGCGATCGGTGTTGGTGAAGGTCCCCGTTTTCTCCGGGAAGGCCGAGGCGGGCAGGATGACATCGGCAAAACCGGCGGTTTCGGTGAAGAAAATGTCCTGTACCACCAGGTGATCGAGTTGTGCCAACGCCTCGCGGGCATGGTTCAGGTTCGGGTCCGACATCGCCGGGTTTTCACCCATGATGTACATGCCGTGAATCTGACCGTCGTGGATGGCGTTCATGATCTCCACCACGGTGAGCCCCGGCTTGGGATCCAGCGGGGTATCCCAAAGCTGCTCGAACTTCTTCTGTACCTCCGGGTTGTCCACACGCTGGTAGTCGGGATAGACCATTGGGATCAGACCGACGTCCGAGGCCCCCTGCACGTTGTTCTGACCCCGCAAGGGGTGCAGGCCAGTGCCGGGGCGTCCGATCTGTCCGGTAAGAAGAGCCAGCGCAATAAGGCAGCGCGCATTATCGGTACCGTGGATGTGCTGGGAGATGCCCATGCCCCAGAAAATCATCGCGCCCTTGGCGGTGGCGTACAGTCGGGCCACCTCGCGGATGGTCGATGCGGGGATACCGGTAATGCCCTCCACCTGCTCCGGCGGATAGTTCATGACGTTCTGCTTCAGCGCATCGTAACCTTCGGTATGGTCACGGATATAAGCGTCGTTCTGCAGCCCTTCCTCGATGATCGTGTACATCATCGCGTTCAGCAGCGGCACGTCGGTGTCGGCATTGAACTGCAGGGTATATGCGGCATGACGCGCCAATTCCGACCGATAAGGGTCGATGAGGATCAGCTTTTTGCCGCTCTTCGCCGCATTCTTCATGAAAGTGGCTGCAACCGGGTGATTCACGGTGGGCCGCGCGCCAATGACGATAATGACCTCGGCCTCGGCGACATCCTTCACCTGGTTGGACACGGAACCAGAGCCGATCGTCTCCAGCATGGCGGCAACGGACGAAGCGTGGCACAAGCGGGTACAGTGGTCCACGTTGTTGGTACGGAAACCGGTGCGTACGAGCTTCTGGAACAAATAGGCCTCTTCGTTGCTACCCTTGGCCGAGCCGAAGCCAGCCAAGGCTGTCCCGCCCTTGTCGTCGCGGATGCGGCGCAGACCACCGGTCGCTTTTTCAAGCGCCTCCTCCCAACTCGCCTCGCGGAAATATTCATGCATACGGTCGCGCCCAAGCACTTCGGCGGTCTTGGCCTTACCCTCGCGACGGATGAGAGGCTTGGTCAGGCGGTTCGCATGATGGACATAGTCGAAGCCATAGCGCCCCTTGACGCAAAGGCGATTGTGGTTGGAGGGGCCATCGCGACCATCGGTGTAGAGGATGGTATTGTCCTTCACATGATAGGTGAGCAGGCAACCTACTCCGCAGTACGGACAAACCGATTCGACCTGCTTGTCGGCCACTGTCTTGCCCACTTCCCCGGCCGGCATCAGGGCGCCGGTCGGGCATGCCTGAACGCATTCTCCGCAAGTGACGCAGGTGCTGTCGCCCATCGGGTCGTCCAGATCAAACACGATCTTGGAGTGTCCGCCCCGGAAAGCGTAACCGATCACGTCATTGACTTGCTCCTCGCGGCAGGCGCGCACGCAGCGCGTGCACTGGATGCACGCATCCAGATTCACCGCAATGGCGGCATTGCTGAGATCGGGCGTGGGTTGTGGTCTCTCCCCGAAGCGCGGCGTGCCCACTCCCAGCTTTGCCGCCCAATGGTCGAGTTCGGAATTCGGCGTATGAGGCGACGCCGCCTGTTCGGGCATATCGGCCAGCAGCAGTTCCAGCACCATGCGCTGGGACAGGCGCGCCCGGTCACTGTCGCTACGCACGACCATGCCTTCCTTGGGAGCTCGGCAGCATGAGGGGGCCAGGACCCTTTCACCGTCGATCTCGACCATGCAGGACCGGCAATTGCCTACTTCACGATACCCTTCCTTGTAGCACAGGCTGGGGATCTCTACGCCAACTCGGCGAGCCGCCTGCAGAATGGTCTCGCCTTCCAGCGCCTCCATGGACCGGCCGTTGAGCTCGAATCGGACCGTGTTCCCGGCCCCGGGGCGGAGATTGTCAGTCACTTGCTGGAGATTTGCAGTCATTGGTTATCGAACTCCTGCGGAAAATATTTGAGAGCGCAGCGCAACGGATTAGGAGCAGCCTGACCCAATCCGCAAATTGATGCGTCGACCATTGCCGTGGCCAATTCCTCGAGCAAGTCCCCGTCCCAGACCTCCTGCTCCATCAGTGCCGCGGCCTTGACCGTCCCGACCCGGCAGGGCGTGCATTGGCCACAGGACTCGTGGGCAAAGAAACGCATCGCGTTGAGGGCCGCGCGTCGAGCGCTGTCCTTGTCGGAAAGCACGATGATGGCGGCCGAGCCGATGAAGCAGCTGCGATCGACCTCCTGGAGGGTGTCGAAGTCCAGCGGCACATCGGCCAGGGATGCGGGCAGGATGCCGCCGGAGGCTCCACCCGGGAAATAGCCGTACAGCGCATGGCCGTCCAGCATGCCGCCACAATACTCGTCGATGAGTTCCCGGAGGGTTATCCCGGCGGGGGCCAGATGCACGCCCGGCTTCTTCACGCGACCACTGACGGAGAACGAACGCAGGCCATGGCGACCATTGCGACCCTGGCCCGCAAACCATTCCGGACCCTTTTCAAGGATATCCCGGACCCAGTACATGGTTTCGAGGTTCTGCTCAAGCGTTGGACGCCCGAAGATACCCACCTGCGCCACCAGCGGCGGCCGAAGGCGGGGCATGCCGCGCTTGCCTTCGATGGACTCGATCATCGCCGATTCCTCGCCACAGATATACGCACCGGCGCCCCGGCGGATATGAATCCGGGGCAAACGACAGGGCGGATCGGCTTCCAGGTCGGCCACGGCCTGATGGAGAATGCTCTCGGCCGCCGCATATTCGTCCCGCAGGTAGAGATAGACGTCAGGGGCGTTGACCGCCCAGGCACCGATCAGGCTTCCCTCCAGAAAGCGGTGCGGATCGCTTTCCAGATAATGGCGATCCTTGAAGGTGCCAGGCTCGCCCTCGTCGATGTTTATCGCCACGTAGCGGGGTTCGGGTTCATTCCGCAGCGCGCGCCACTTGCGCCCAGCGGGAAACCCGGCGCCGCCGAGCCCGCGGAGCTTGGCGTCCTCCAGCGTCGTGACGATCTCCTCGACGTCGCGCCGGCCGTTCACGCAATCGCCCAGCAGTGCATAACCGCCGGCCTCACGGTACTTGGCATAATGGACAACGCCATCTGCTTCGGGCGGCCTCACCGTACCGGCGTACACCGCCGCGGTGACTTTCGCCGGCGTCGCCTGCCCGATGGGGTTTCGCCCCACCACCGCGACCGGGGCATCATGACAGCGACCCACACAGGGCACCGGCTGCACGCGCACACCGGGCCCGAGCTTCTCCTTCAGGTCATCCATCAACTCGCCACAACCGTACATCTCGCAAGTGACCGAGTCACAAACGCGTACGGTGATTGCTGGGGGCGGTGCCTCCCCCGGCTTCATGACGTCGAAATGATGGTAAAAAGTCGCCACCTCGTAGACCTCGGTCATGGCCAGCCCCAATTCATGGGCGAGCGCCACCATATGGTCCGCCGAAATGTGTCGGTAGCTATCCTGGATGCGGTGCAGGTATTCGATCAACAGATCGGGGCGCCGAGGATCGTCCCCGAGCAAGGCCTGCACCTCGGCGAGGGCCTGTTCCCGCAACTGGCGGCCCTTCAGATGCCCGCGTCCCTTCCTGCGCCCTTTGGAGAGGGCGCTTTTGGTCTCAGGGATGTCCGTTGTATGCATTCCCTGGGTCTCCGCTTGACTGGTGGTGGTTGTCTGGTCGTTCATGCCTGATGGTCCTCGACCCGGGATGGTCCTTGGTCTCGGGCCGGCGCCATTGACTCGTCCCCGCGTCCCCAGGTCGACCTTGAAGGTCGGAGAGGGCGCCTCAGGGCCGGGTCGGGTTTTCCGTTTTGCAACACTGATCTTTCCATTTGAAACACCTCAAGTGGAGCGAAACCGATCCCGCGCAGCCTTCATGCCTTTCGGCACAACGGGTTCCAGGATTCGATGGTGATTTTTTTTGGAGTTGACCAGAAGGGATATGCAAATTTCGTGCCGCCGTTGACGCAACCCAGAGCGCCGAGTACATCGCGGTAGGGACGTTCAGGCGCGATTGGGGGAATCGGCGGTTCCAGACACATGTACGCGCGGCAGACCCAGGCCCTTCAACAATGCTGTGAGCATCGCTGCCCCCTGTGCCGGAGCAACCTTCTGTAACGTGCCGTACACCCGCGCGTACAGCCCCGCCTCGGTGACCACGAAATCCATTGGGATATCGAAGGGTTGTGGGTCCAACGAGTCAATGCGAAGCAACTCATAACCCAGGCCCACGGCGACCGGTCGAGGCTGGATTGCAGCCAATGTCCGATCGAAAAACCCTCCCCCGTAGCCCAGCCGATAGCCCGAGTCATCGAAGCCGTTGACCGGAATCAGCATCAAATCCGGCACCAGTTCGGGAGTTCCCTGCGGCACGGGGATACCGTAGGCCCCGGCGTCCATTCGGGCGTCCGGATACCATTCGTTGAACACCAGGGGTTGTCCCTTTGCCTGCACTCGCGGCAATGCCAAACGGACACCGGATTGCCACCAGCGCGTGACCAGTGGCCGCGCATCGAACTCAGCCTTGTAGGGCCAGCAGAACCCGGCGGTGATCGTGGGCGGCGGAACCAAGCCCTGTTCGAGATGGGTCTCGATGCCCCTGTCCCAGATGGCCCGCACATCCGGCGCGATCCCTTCGCGCAGCCGCACTCCTTCGGCACGCCGTTGCTTCCGCTCCCGTGCCGCTGCGCCCGGCGCTGCCCCGGACATCAAATCCGCCCTCGCAGGTTGGACACCGCTGAAGGATTCATGCGTTAACCACTTCCGGCTGCATCTGCGGCGCCGGCGTCGCAAAGAACTCCAATGCCGCCCCGGCAAGCACAAAGGACCCGAAAACCATGATGCGGTCTTCCGGTCGAGCCACCTGTAATGCGGCGACGATGGCCTCCTCCGGGGTCGAGGTCACGTGGACCGCCCCCTTCACCCGCAGCTCCGCGATCAGACCCGAGAGTTCGTTGGCCGGCAAAGCCCGTGGCACCGCCAGATCGGGAATCCACCACTCGTCGAATACATCCCGAACCAGCTCCAGCACACCGGGCACATCCTTGTCGCGCATGATCCCGAACACCGCCAGAGTCCTCCCACCGCAGGGCATCCGGTGAAGGTTGCCCGCCACCGTGGCGACGGCGTGAGGATTATGAGCCACATCCACGAAAACCCGTGGCGCGTCCAGCATCTGCTGAAACCGGCCACCGGGCTGGGCGCGCCGAATCCCTTCAGCCATCGCCGCCGGCGCCAGCGGTAACAGCGGTTTCAGTTGCCCAAGCGCGGCGACACATGTCGCCGCGTTCGCGATCTGATGCTCGCCCGCCAATGCGGGCAATGGCAGATCCAGCGCAACCCCAGTGTCTTGGTCAATGAAGCGCCAACCGGACTCTCCGTCGCGCTCCGCCGCGAAGTCGACGCCGTACCGAAGCAGACGCGCGCCGATCCCCACCGCATGTTCCCGGATCGACTCCGGCATCAGTGGGTTGCCAAAAACCGCCGGACGATCCGGACGAAAGATCCCGGCCTTCTCGAAACCGATCGCCTCCACCGTGTCCCCCAGATACTCCATGTGATCCATGGCCACCGAAGTGACGATCGAGCAGTCGGGATCGAACGCATTCACCGCATCCAGGCGGCCGCCAAGACCCACCTCCAGAATCGCGACGTGCAGGTCGGCTCGGGAAAACAACACCATCGCCGCCAGCGTCGTGTACTCGAAGTACGTGAGTTCGACATCGCCACGGGCCTGTTCGACCATATCGAACGCGTGAATCAGCCGCCGATCCGGCATCTCGACGCCGCCTACCCGGAATCGCTCGTTGATCCGCACCAGGTGCGGCGAGGTATAGCAGCCGACACGATAGCCCCCGGCCATCAGCATGGCCTCGAGCATCGCACAGGTTGAGCCCTTGCCGTTGGTTCCACCCACCGTGATGACAACGAACCCCGGATCCAGCCGTAAGGCTCGGCGAACTCGCTCCACGCGGTCGAGCCCCATGTCTATCGATTTCGGGTTTACCCGTTCGATAAACCGGACCCAATCATCCAAAGTGGCCATACTCATACCCGTGGACTCCCGTCGACATCGGACCAGGCGACGCTATGGAGACACTTCGGAACCATCACAGCGCCCATGGCGACACCAGTGTCATCCGGCCAACTTCGGTGCCGACTTGTCGCCCGTACCGGTCTGGCGCTTGGCCGCCTCCACCGTGTTGTAGATCAGCATGGTCACGGTCATCGGCCCCACGCCCCCCGGTACCGGGGTGATGTGGGAGGCTTTCTGCCTCACACCCTCGAAATCAACGTCACCCACCAGCTTGCCGTTCGGCAATCGGTTGATCCCCACATCAATGACCACGGCTCCGGTCTTGACCATCTGCGGCACAATCAGACCGGGCTTGCCCGCGGCGACCACCAGAATGTCCGCGAGGATGGTGAACTGGCCCAGGTCCCGGGTCTTCACGTGGCATATGGAGACGGTTGCCTCCTTGTGCAGCAGCATCAGTCCCATCGGCTTGCCAACGATATTACTGGCCCCGACCACCACAACGTTCCGGCCCTCGATCGGAATGTCCGAATATTCGAGCAGAAATTGCACGCCATAAGGAGTACACGGCGGGAAGATCTTGTTATCACCGATCACCAGCCCTCCAACATTATACATGTGGAAGCCGTCCACATCCTTCGTTGGGGCGATGGCTTCGAGAACCGTCGCGATCCGGATATGTTCGGGCAGCGGTAACTGCACGATCATCCCGTGAATTCGAGGGTTCGCATTGAGTTGTGCAATTTTCTGCAGCACGGTTTCCTCGGAAACATCCTCGGGGAAACGGTGCTCTTCGGAATGTACGCCCACTTCGGCACAGGCCTTCGCCTTTTGCCCGACGTAGACCTTCGACGCGGGATTATCACCCACGACGATCACCGCGAGCCCGGGCTGGACTCCACGGGCCGCAAGCGCCTTGACCTCCTTCTTCAGGTCCTCCCGAACCTGCTGAGCGATGTCTTTTCCATCAATAATTTTCGCGGTCATAACTCACCTGTTTGAAATTTCACCACCGAACACCGCCGGTCGGCGTCGTGATGCGACTGGATTTGTTGCGGGTTACTCGTGCGCGATCCCCAACCCAAACAAACCGATCGCCACGAACATCGCCATGCTCGTACCCATGAAACCATAGCCTGCCCATACCAGGACCTTCACCCAAGGTCCTTCACCAAGGCGCGACTGGATCACCGAGGCCAAGACGGAAAACAGTGCCCCAAGAACGGCCAGGGAAATCACAACTTCCCGTGTGAACACTTGCTCAATCATGCAGCGTGGCGCCCGTTTGGCTGGCTTTCCGGAGTCGCGCCCACTGGCGACGCGGCACCCGGCTCAGCCCTTTTTCTTGACGCGCTTCGAATACGCCTCGATGAAATCGGACGCAGCCGCGCTGCCGCTGGAGAAGGATTTCATCGCCTCTTCGTGGAGGATACCCAGGGCCTCCATCTTGATTTCATTCGCGCGGTCACTTTCCAGCAACTCCTTCAGGTTCCGCGGGCGGGGCAAATCCACCTCCAGTACCGCCCGGACCTGCGTCGGGATGTTGGTCATGATCAGCAGCCGATCCGCGAGGAAAATCGCCTCGTCAATATCCGTGGTGACAAAGAAGTTGGTCCGGCGCGATTCCTCGTAGAGACCAGCGTAGTATTCCCACATCAATTCCTTGGTCATCGCATCGAGGCCGCGAAATGGCTCATCCAGAATCATCACTCGCGGGAAGTTGATCATTGCCCGGGCGAGTTCCGCACGTCGTTGCATCCCACCCGACAACTGGGATGGGAACTTGTTGCGAAACTGTGTCAACCCGACCTTGTCCAGCAGAAACTCGGCCAACGCCTTGGTTTCATCGTCAACTTCACCACGCGCCCTGGGCCCATACATAATGTTGTCGTAGGTATTCATCCAGGGAAACAGTGCTGATTCCTGAAACACGACCAGCCGGTCACGATCGGGTCCCTTGACCGGCTTGCCGTCGATGGTGACGGTGCCGGAGTCCGGTTTATCAAAGCCCGCGAGCAGCCGGATCAGCGTACTCTTGCCACATCCCGAGGGCCCGATCATCACGGTCAGCTTGCTCTTCTCGATTACGAAGGAAGCGTTGTGTACCACGTTCTCCCGCAAATGCGCGATGCCGTAGCTCTTCGATACGCCCTCGACCCTCATTTCGGCCGAGTTGACCTTGAGGTTCTGACTCCCCTTGCCTGGCTTGTTCATTACTGCGCTCATGTTGGCGTCTCCTGAATTTTGTCTCGTCGCGTGGTTGGCTTAACGGAGCCGCTTCCAAGGCGTCGCCCAGGTTCCTGTTTTCCGAATCGTACTGCTGCACAGGTAGCCCGCGATGCCAATGCTGATCATTCCGACCACGATGAGTTCGTACGATCCACCGAGATACGAATTCCAGATGAAGAATCCAAGACCGCCACCCGCGGTACCACCGATCTGACTACCGCCGCCCGAGATCATCTCGGCAGCAACGACCACCTCCCAGGTGATGCCCATACCAACGGCGGCACCCAGGAAGATCGAAGGCATCACGCCCGGCAGGATGATCCGTCGAAAGATGTCCGCACCGTTGGAACCCATCGACTGGGCCGCCTGGAAATACCGGATATCAATCGATTTCGCCCCACCGACCACATTGATCACGATCGTGTAAAAGGCGCCGAGGAACGTGACGAAGGCGATCGCCATTTCCTGTGTCGGCCAGAAAATGATGGCCGCCGGAACCCATGCCAGTGGGGGAATCGGTCGCAACACCTCAAAGGTGGGGAATGCCAACCCATTGAAGGTCCGGCTCACCGCCATCGCCAGGCCAAGTGGTACGCCCAGCAAGACAGCCGCGGTAAACCCGGCCAGCACGCGGCCGAAGCTCTGCAGCCAACTCATCCAGTAGCTCGACTCGACAAAGACCGTGCTCCAGGCACCCAGAACCGCGGTCGGGGGCGGAACCAGGCCGATCCAGGGGAACGCGAACCCCGCCCACTGCTCGGACCGGGCACCCACTTCCCAAAGGATGATAAATACCAAGATGCCGGTGATGGCCCTGTAAAATCGCTGGTTTGTCATCATCTTTCTCAGCCGACCCGGCCCCGGCATTTGATGCGTCATCACTTGTGCACTCATTATGATCTCACCTCTACTTATTGTTCGCGGGCCGCAGGGCCACCGAAGGAATGGTTGTGAAGATTGGGCCCATGCATCAGCCTTCTTTCTCCCCGGCCTCGAAGGCCTTCACGGCCTCCTCGTGGACCGCATCCATGGTTTCATCCATCAGCTCGCGAAAGCGAGTACTTGTCAACGCGTTGTAGTCACGAGGATGAGGAATATCGACCTCGAGAATCTTCTTTGGCCGACAGGGCCGACTGGTCATGATCACCACTCGGTGCCCGAGAAATATGGCTTCCTCAAGGTCGTGGGTAATGAAAAAGATCGTGACCTTGTTCTTGTAATAGGTCTCGAGCAACGATTCGTGCATGACCGACTTGGTCAGGGAATCGAGGGCACGATACGGCTCGTCGAGAAGCAGAACTGCGGGATCGTTCATCAGCGCACGGACAATCTCGACTCGGCGACGCACGCCTGACGAGATCTCGCCAGGGTAGTTCCGTTCGGACCTTCCGAGACCGGCGTCGGCCATCAGGCTGCGCGCTTTTTCATACGCCTCCTTCTTGCTCATTTTGCCCTGGACGATCGGACCGAATGCGACGTTCTCCAGATTGGTCTTCCAAGGAAACAGCGCCCCGTTCTGGAACACCACCACCCGGTCGGAGCCAGGTTCGGCCTGGGGTTTCCCCGGTCCGCAGAGCAGCTCTCCATCAAGGGTTATTTCACCACTGGTGATACTGTGAAACCCGGCGATGGCATTGAGCAGCGTGGTCTTGCCGCAGCCCGATGGCCCGACAACCATGCAGATTTCACCCGCCGGAATATCCAGGGTGCAATTATCGACCGCCTTGACCGCGGCGCCTTCCGGATCATAGATCTTGTCGACGTTTTTGATCTGGATCGCGCCCCGGGTTGCGCCATATTTGCTGGGCTGGGTATTTCTATTCATTACCGCGCTCATGATTAACGTCCCCCCATCGCGAGTTCACGTACCCGCCATTGCATCAGATGGTCACCGAGCATGCGTACCATCGCACTGGTGGTATAGCCGACGGCTCCCAGGGTAATCATCCCGATCACGATCGTCGGGTACTTGACCATGGTGTAAGAGGTATTGATTACAAACCCGAGTCCGAATTCGCCGGATACCATCTCGGCGGCCACGAGTGAGAACCACGCAACACCAACCGAAATCTGCAGCCCGGTAAAGATGAACGGCAGCGCTCCCGGGACGATCACATGCCGGAACACCTGCCACTTGTTCGCTCCGAGGCACGACGCCGCGCGACTGTATGACTCATCGATCGAATCCACACCAAGCATCGTGTTCAATGCCGTGGCGTAGAACGAGGCCAGGAACGTCAGAAAGATTACGGTGGATTCCGGGTGGAAGAAGATGATGATCGCAAGCGGAACCCAGGCAAGAATAGGAACGGGACGCAGGGTCTCGAACACCGGGAACACAAACTCACGTACGCCTTTTGACCAGCCCATGAACAACCCAAGGGTCACACCCAGCGCGGTCGCCAAAAGGAACGCTATGAAAACGCGCCTGATACTAACGATGATGTGTGTGTAGTATTCCGGCGTCCAGACCGAAAGACCATAGATCGGGTCGCGCGACAACCACTCCGTGATGACTTCGACCAGCCCGGGCATATTGCGGAACCGGGGCCATTCGAACACATCCACCGAGAAATGCCAGAACAACAGCACCGCCGTGAAGCCGGTGATCATCAGGTAGGGCTTGGGGCTCTTGACCCAGAGTCCGAGCCTGTACCCCAAAAGCGCGAGCCTGCTCTCGCTGACGGGAACCTCAGCCTCGGACCGGGCGACCGTACCCTCGCCGATGCTCCGTGTCTTCGCCAACCAGTCCGGGAGGGTATAGTCCTCCTTGATCATGGTCGCAAAGCGACTCATCACCATGTCGCCGGTCTGCTGGTCGTTTTGAAACAGATCGCGCAATTTCTGAGCATTGATACGCAGGATCTGCGTGTCCGCTTCGGCGACCGTCGTTGCGAGACGACGTTGTTTGGTACTGAGCAGCGCTGCCCAACCGATCACGTCGCCCCGCTTGACCATCTTGACAAGCTTGGACGCCTCGGCTTCGGGTCCAAGCGCATGTTCGATTTTTCCGGAGGCGATTACGAACAGGTCGTCCGCTCTGTCGCCTTCGTTATACAAACGCGTTCCAGCGGGCAGTGTCTCTTCCTTTGCCAGATCCGCGATCCGCCGCAGGGTTGCATCCGGCACAGTCTTGAACGGCATGGTTTCCCGCAACAGGGCGGCCTTTGCCGCCTGGTCCAGGCCCTGCCCGACGCCAGTCTTCGAGTTGTCGGTAGTCATTTTTTACCTCTGTCAGTCCGCAGAACGCCGCCTGCAATAGCGACGATCTGCCCGTTTCGCGCCGAATGCGGCATTGGGTTCACCTCATGATCCTTTAGTGGTCCGCCGGTGACGGGGAAACCGATTGGTTCCGTTACCCCGTCACACAGCGGGTCAGGCTTCAGCCACCGAAGGGTGACTCGGTCTGGGCTTCGATTTTGCCAACCGGCGCGGTCAGGCCGCGCTCAGCCAACACCTCGTCCGCGAAGTTGCGCATGATCGCGTCTTCACGTAGCTCGGAGACCGCAATGGCGCGCTGCTCGTGCAGGAAGGTCGTGGCCCGCTCGATCAGGTCCATGGCTTCGGGCGTGAACGTGAAGTGGAATTCATTACGCACCGGTGCGCCCCCGAAAGCCGGGTCGTTCGCACCGTACAATGACTGCCACAACGTTGTGGGCTGGAAGCCAGCTGTCTGGCGCTCGGCGATCTCGGCAACCTCGCGGGAGTTGGCGGGGTCCGCCATGAAGAGCTGCGCGTCCAGCTCAGCATGCAGCCAGGCCTTCACAACATCAGGGCGGGCTTCAATCAGGTCCGCGCGCATCGCGAGGAAACCACCGTCACGCTCGTTGACCGTGACCCCCGATGCAATGCGCCGCCCAATGCCGTCCTCAACGAGCTTCGAAGCCACCGGCTCCCAGATAACCGCCGCGTCGAGGCGACCAGCCGCGAAGTTACTGCTGATCACCTCGATGTTCTGGTTCATGTACGAACGCGGCGTCACGTCCAGCTGTTCGAATACCGCGCGTGCAAAGCGGTCGGTGCAGCTGCCATGCGGGCTCGCGGTCTGCTTGCCGTTCAACCACTTCAATGCCTCGATCGGATCCTCGGGCGGGGTCAGGTCATTGCGAACGAGAAAGATGTTGCACTGGTCGTGGGCGAGGCCAAGATTGGCCACCAGCCGAATATCGCCGACACGCTGGTGTGTTGTCGACACGATAGCCGGCATGTCTCCCATGTAACCGATATGCTGCCGTCCGGCCAGCATCGCGTTCACGATCAGGGAACCCTGCAGGCCAATCTGGAAGTCGACCCGCGACCCCTCCGGCAGATAGTTTCTCCAGAATTCCTTTTCGCGCATGACCACGCCGGACCATGCCTGGGCGTAATAGGGCTGATAGCCAACCGTCAAGCGTATCGGGTCACCTTCCGCTCCGTAGCGCTGCGCCTGCGCCGGGCCTGCGCCCAGAACGGCCACCGCCAGGCCAGCGGTCAGCACCGACGCAAGAACTCCTCGAAATGTCTTCTTTGGGCTCTTCTTCACCATCTCATCCTCCAAAAGGGTTTTTCTCATTGTGTGCCGTGCGGCACCCTTCTTTTCCGTGTTAAGGCCATCACCCGTTACCAGGCGGCCCCGGGAAACCTCCCGTGACGGAAATCACATCCCCGTTCGTGTAGTTATATTTTCAGCCAATACCATGCAAACTCCGGATCAGCTCGTGCCGGCCGCAATCATGTACTTGGTCAGCAAACTGCTTAACCGCATCATCACCTTCATTCCGGACCGGGGATCCTCCTCGAGAATCTCGCGGACCTTCGCGCCGTTCAGGGACAACAGGGTTACCGCCTCCTTGCATGTGGCCTGCGCGACGCGTTGCTTCTGGTTTTCCATAAGCGGCGCCCAGCCAAACACCTCGCCCTTGCGCACCATGAACCCACCAGACGTGACTTTCCCATCGCGCCCCACCAGAAACTCCACTCGGCCGGATTCGAGAATGAAAAGTTCCTCGGCGGGATCCCCAACGGTATACAGCACTTCACCTTCCGAACATTGCCGCTCCTCGGCGATCGCATTGATCTTTTCGAGCGTTTCCTGGGCAATGCCCTCGAACAAACTGGCAACCCGGAGCGCGTTGGACGCTCGTATGCAGAGCCAGCCATCATCGACCGACACCTCGAACATCTCGAGCGGAGCCTCGGCAAGACCGATGGGTGCACCGGTCCTTACGTCCCACTGCCATAAATGCATATGACAAGTCAGCACCTTCCCGTCGAACATACCTTCGCACAACGGCACTTCCTGGTGTGGGCAGATCGCATTGCAGGCAAAATATTCCTCTCCGGAATTGATCACCAGCACCGGCGCTCCGTTGTCCACTTCGCATTCTTTCAGCCCGTTACTCGGAACGTCCTCTATACGGCAGATTCTTTTCTCGGTCATTCGAGGGCTCCTGGCAAGGTGCGGGATGAAGATTTTGGATCGTTAACACTCATATTCAATCATCGGGCTGGTTGAAGTTGTCGGGTGTCGCGTTCCTCGGTATGAATCCAGGGTCAATACAGCAGGACCAGGCCGGGGTACGCGATACGAATTCAGTCTTGGGCAAACGGCATGAACGGTTGATGAATCAACTTTCACAGCCTCGCTCCGCGAACTAACTGAACTTGTCATACTTGATACTGTCAGCGCCCACACCAGCCATGATCAGCAAGCGAATCGACGAATCAACGGCGGGTGGCGGTCCCGCGAGGTACGCCATCACGTTTTCGAAACGGCCCTGCATGTCGCGCCCCGCGACCTCGTGCACAAACCCTTCCGCGAATCGGATCCCGGGATACCGGGAACGAATCTCGTCGGTCGCTGGCTGATCGGAAAAGGCCACGGTGACCCTCAACGATCTCGGGAAGCCCGCTTGAAATGCGGCGAGTTCGTCCAGGTAGAAGGCATCCTCCGGGGTGCGCACACCGAAGAACACATCACCCTCGAAACGGTCGAAGTGCCGGGTCTGACAGGCACGGTCGAGGATCGACATTATTCCCGCGATCCCGGTGCCCCCCGCGATGCACAGGAGGTTCTTCGCCACGTCCGGGTGGAAGGTGGCCACTCCCAGCGGCCCGAACAACCGTGCCCGGACCCCGTCACGGCTTCCCGAAAACAGCCAGTTCGACAACGCGCCACCGGGGAGTTTCTTGATCACGAAATCAAGCACGGAACTATCGGTCGAGAAATTGACCATGGAATAGCCCCGCAACCCCTTTACCTCCGGAACCTCGACGGCCATGAACTGCCCAGCCTCGAAACCAAGCGTGACATCGAGTTCCAGTTGCAGTGCCATCACATCCGCGGTAAGCATGCGTGTGTTACGGATCGTGCCCTCACACCATTGCGGAGCGCCTGACAGCGGCCGCAGGCTGGTGACGAATTGCGACACCTCCGCCACAACGTCGCCCTTGGCGGCGCATTGGCACATCAGGAACTGACCTTGGTCGGACTTCAGGTTTTTCTTGCCTGGGGCATCCGGCCACAAGTCCTCGATTTCTCCGGAGATAAGCCGAGCCTTGCACGTACCGCAGGTACCGGTAGCGCACTCGTAGGGCAAACTCAAGCCGCCGCGCAAGCCAGCATAGAGGATCCGCTCTTCTGGTTCCGCGTCGAACTGATGCTCGCCGGCACGTGACGTGATTTTGACTTTCAAGGTCGCTCCTTTTCGCTGCGCGTTCAGAAGGGGACGTGATGCCCGATTCCGAGATTCCGGGTCTCGAGTCGAATCTTTCGATTTCCCAGTTTCGGGGTACCGCCGTTGAGTTTGATCGTGTCGTGTTGCTTGCCGACCGCGTACAACTCCGTGGTTCCTCCGTCCAGCTCCGTGCGGAAAACCTGGAGCCCACTGACGACGTTGGCCTCGCCCGCCGCCTCGTCCACATCTACCTTGTAGACGGTCAGGTGGCGCATCAGGGTTGAGTGGTCGCTGTTATGTTTCGGCAGGTTCTTGAACAACAAGTCCATGCCGGCCTTGTCGTGGTGCAGCCAGATCATGTCCTTGCGGATTTCCGGACTATACGCCTCGATGGTGTACTCGTACCCATCCTCGCAAAGGTCCAGATATCCTTTGAAATCCCTCTCGTCGAGCCTGGCGCCCGACTCGTAGATCAATTCCTCGATAGATTCTCGGTGGCTCACTTCCGCATCTCCGTTGTTGGATTAGTCACTGATCCGCCCCCCACGGCCCGGACAGGGCCGCAGGGGACCGACCCAAATCAGGCCGCTTCCGCCTTCGGCGAACGCTCCGGATCCGAGGCGAGCCGACCCATGCGACGGCTCCACTCGGCGTAGAAGTGCCGCATACCGCCCTCGTCATGGATCGTGCTGTTTTCCTCGCGCCCATGGAGCACGTAATGGCTGTCGGTCCGAGCGTCGCGCATCGCCAGACCCTGGCCATGCACCCCGAGAAGGTCTTCATGCAGGTTGCGCCCGAACGGACCCCAAATTGCATTGTGGTCGCGAATACGCTCGGCGCGCTCAGCCGGTGTGTCGCTCTTCAGCCCAAGGCCACGGAACTCAATGATGACCTTGTTCGGACCCAGCGGCATGATCGTGTCCACCCGCAGCACGGAGGTACGCAGGTTGTAGGTCATGCCCGGGAACAGGTCGATCAGCAGCCAGCCACCTGGCGCCAGGCCGGGCCAACCCACGCCGCGGTCCTCGCTACCCGCATAGGCGTCATACTTGACCGCCATCGACCCTACCGAGGCGTGCCCATTCTTGTAGCCCGTATACTTCCGGTCGAAATACCCGGGCTGCATCATCCCGGTGATCCGGTTAAAATAATGCATGTAATCGTGATAGAATTCGCTGTTTGTGTCGTGCCAAAGCTTGTAGTTCGTGTTCACGACCGCCTTGTGGTAATGGAAGACTTCCATTTCCGGCTGCAGTGATTCCTCCAGCAACCCCAGCGCATCACCAACGTACTCCTTGAGCGTTCCGCAGTTGTCGTCGATGTTTACCCAGACGAATCCGCCGAAGCCTACGTCGCATTTCACCTCGCGCAGCGAAGCATCCGACTTGTCGAACCGGTCCTGATAGCCCTCGCTCTCTCGAGGAATCTCAACGCATTCACCCTTGGTGTCGAAGGACCATGCATGGAAGATGCAGGTCATGCGCTTCGTGTTGCCCGAGGGATCATAGAGAATGGTATTGCCGCGATGCGGGCAGATGTTGTAGAAGGCCCGCACTTTGCGGTCCTCGCCACGCGTGATGATCAGATTCTCACCACCCGGGTGCCGGAAAGTCCGATAGTCGAAAGGCTCTGGAATCTCGCTCTCATGGCAGGCGATCACCCAAACCTTGTTGAAGATTTTTGCCTGCTCCTCCAGGAACAGATCTTCGTCGGTGTAAATGCGGGTGTCCACATAATGGGATTCCGGAAGATTAGGGGCTTTCGCCCATTCTGAACTGGTTCTGGCCATGCTGTTCTACCTCGCAACTTTCAGATAATGGTTCGTGCCAATGGCGATTGTGTTGCTGCATTTGCCGTGCCAAACAACGCTCAGCCCATTAACCTACTGAATCTACGCATAAAGTCCGGAGAAGGTGCGCACTACGTTCGGGGCGGAAAGGCAATATCTACGTGGCGTTTCGAAACAGCGGGCGTTTCTCGGAGAAACAGTGGGGACGCAGTGCGCCGGGTGCCTTCAACTGTTGTGGTGTGGGCCACGACGCCCTGGAGTGGCGCAGCGACCCGGGAAACCGAGGCGTTGTAGCACGGAGCACCAGAGTATCCCCGAACCAAAATACCGCGAAAGCCTTTCTCATGGTCATGCGTGCCGCGTGAGGGTAACGCACGATATGGGCTTGCCGAGGATGTGCACAAGGAACCGCGCCACTCGCAAATCAGGCAACGGGGAGTTTGCACCTGATACGGCCACCGTCTCGGTATGGCTTCACGGGAAACCACCGGGGCCACGCTCCCTTGGAGACGTCCGCGGTGGCACAGTGTCATGTGAAGCCTTTAGTTTGCACAGCCGCAAAGCGTGGACGCAATCAACACTGGCACTTCTTTTGCATCATACGCAGCGAAGTCGCCATAAACACCGAGTCCCCATTGATGTGTGTTTCCTTTTGATCCTGATTCAGACGTTTCTGTTTCGATCGGATCACGCTGCAACCACGCCGCATGTCAGATTCGATGTGATGACGATTCTTCAGTATGTCGACCCGTACGGCAACGTGAACGGGGCAGCCGCCGACCCTGGCCTGGTTGTCGTTGCCGCTCTAGTCCAAGTGGGCATACGCCCAAGCCAGAAACCCAGAACAGCATACCGATGAGGCCAACTAACTATGCGATCAGATATTGAAATTGCCCAGAGTGCGTCGATGCAGAAGATCCAGGAGATCGGCGGCAAGCTCGGGATAAGCGAGGATCACCTGGAACCTTACGGCCATTACAAGGCAAAGCTATCGCTCGAATTCATCGACTCCCTGAAGGATCGCCCCAACGGCAAGCTGATCCTCACCACGGCGATCAGCCCGACTCCCGCGGGCGAGGGCAAAACGACGACTACCGTCGGACTCGGAGATGCCCTGAACAGAATCGGCAAGAATGCAATGATCTGCCTGCGCGAGCCCTCGCTCGGGCCGGTGTTCGGCATGAAGGGTGGGGCCGCGGGCGGTGGAAACAGTCAGGTGGTTCCGATGGAAGACATCAACCTCCACTTCACCGGCGACTTCAATGCCATTGCGCTTGCGAATAATTTGCTTGCCGCGATGCTCGACAATCACATCCATCACGGAAACACGCTGGACATCGACACCCGTCGCATCACGTGGAAGCGCGTGGTGGACATGAATGATCGCGCGCTCCGACATATCACCTGCTCACTTGGCGGTCCGGGAAATGGCTTCCCGCGAGAGGACGGCTACGACATCGTGGTGGCCTCGGAGATCATGGCGATTCTCTGCCTCGCAACCTCGCTCACGGATTTGAAGACGCGCCTCGGTAACATCATCGTGGGATATAGCCGGCAGATGGCCCCGATCCGGGCCTCCGACCTGAACGCGCACGGCGCCATGGCCGTTCTGCTTCGGGATGCAATGAAGCCCAACCTGGTCCAGACGCTGGAAAACAACCCCGCCTTTGTCCATGGAGGTCCGTTCGCCAACATCGCCCATGGCTGCAACTCCGTGATGGCCACCCAGGCCGCCTTGAGATTGTCCGACTACGTAGTGACCGAAGCCGGCTTCGGTGCCGACCTTGGTGCCGAGAAATTCATCGACATCAAATGTCGGAAGGCCGGGCTCCGTCCGGACCTCGTCGTGATCGTTGCCACCATCCGCGCGCTGAAATTCCACGGCGGTGTCGATATCAAGAGCCTCAACACGGAAGATCTCGACGCCCTTCGGCGCGGCATGAAGAATCTCGAGCGGCATGTCGACAACATCCGCAACCACTACGGGCTTCCCTGCGTTGTCGGCGTCAACCATTTCACTTTCGACACTGACGCTGAGCTGCAGGTGCTCGAGGAAGAGATGCGGCGGCACGACACCCCTGTCGTGGTGTCGCGGCACTGGGCCGACGGCGGCCAGGGCGCCGAAGCACTGGCACGAAAGGTCGTGGAGTTGATCGATAGTGGCGCCGAGAACCGGTTCAGCCTGGTCTATGAGGATGCCATGCCTCTCTGGGACAAGATCAAGACCGTGGCGACCAAGATCTATGGCGCGGCCGATATCGCTGCCGATGGCAAGATCCGCGCACAGATCAAGAAACTGCAAGATGACGGGTTCGGCAATTTCCCTGTGTGTATCGCCAAGACCCAGTACTCATTTTCCACCGATCCGAGTCTCCGAGGCGCGCCATCCGGACACATCGTTACCATCCGCGAGGTTCGGCTGGCGGCGGGGGCGGAATTCATTGTCGCGGTATGCGGCGACGTGATGACCATGCCTGGCCTGCCCAAGGTACCTTCGGCCGTGAAGATCGATCTCGACGAGACCGGTCGCGTCACGGGTCTTTTCTGAGCCAGGCTTTGAACGCCGCCTTCCGGAAGGAGGCGGCAACGCCGTGAGAGCACGACCAAGCGATCCGTCACCGGATGGGTGGCCAGGAGGCCGGATAGGCTCGCCGCATTCCTGGGCCGACCAAGCGGAAAGGGATCCGTGATTTCCACGATGGCCTCGCGGGGGATGTCCCTGCGGGCCCGGTGACGGTGCTTGCTGATGCCCTGACGGATCTTCTCCTTGAGGGGTTTCCCTCGCCCCAGCTCCCCCCTGGGGTGGGGGCTTTTTGCTACCAGGCAATCGCAACATGTGCGAATAGCCGGATGATCCGGTCGTTCCCGACCATGATCGGCATGTCGACACCCCAAACGCATGATGGAACAGATGGCGCGCGCGTTAAACCCCGGGACACGAGCCGCCACACCGCCCCGAAAGTTCGAACACCGACTCAAGAAACCGCTTCATGGTTGCTGGGGTCACCCCACCTGCCGTCCGCGTCACGCGGCCACGCCTTTCGGCCCATCCGCCTTCCGGAATCAGAATTCGTTAGCGGGATCCGGGTCTTGCCGCCGGCGTTGCGGAAACCCGAGGGAGACGCTTTGCCGGATCATAGAAGGGTAGCCGCGCCACCCTCATGCGCGCGCCATTGGTCGCCGTAACGAGACTGCCTGCCCAGGCATCCTCCATCGCCACCAAGCCCAGACCCAACGCTTGCGACCAGACCGGGCTATCGATACGGCTGGTCACCAGCGCGTATCCTGGCTGGATCTCCGGCGCGGCATTCGCGACCGGTGGGAGATCCGGCTCGGGAATCTCGCCTCGCTGTGGCATCAGCCCCACCAGCTTTAAAGATCCCGACGGGCTTGCCTGATGGCGGCGCAAGGCGGTCGCACCCAGGAACCCTGGTCGAGCCGGTGGTGCGTCCACCAATCTGGCCAATCCTAGCGTTTGCGGTGTCAGCCGCCACACCAGTTCCCGCGCGAACAGGATCAGCCCCGCCTCCACCCGGAGGGAATCCATGCACTCGAGACCACATTCAACCACTTCCCCCGGCCGTCCGGCTTCGGACAGGTGGTTCCAGACCGATACCGCGCGCGCACCATCGACCAGAATCTCGTACCCCGCCTCCCCGGAATAACCCGCCCGCGCCACCAGAACCGGCTCACCACCGAGTTGGGCCGGGCAAAAGCCGAAATAGCGCAACGAAGAAAGGTCGCCGCCAATCAATCCCCCGAGGATCGCGTGACTGGCGGGGCCCTGGAGTGCAAACACCGCATCCCTTCCAGAGCGGTCTTCGATTGTCACGTCCATGCCCCTTGCCACCTGTTCCAGGTGGGCCAGATCACTGCGTCGACCGGTGATGACCCAGTAGCGCCCCTGCCCCAGATC
>SLHN01000089.1 GCA_007136145.1 Thioalkalivibrio sp. | reverse complement strand
TGGGATGGGCACCTACGACCGGTTCAAGGAGATGTTCGATCGCTTTTCCAGGGAGGCGGGGAAGGAGCAGTACCTGATCCCGTATTTCATCGCAGCGCATCCGGGAACGACCGATGAGGATATGCTGAATCTCGCTCTTTGGCTGAAACGCAATGGCTTCCGCGCGGATCAGGTGCAAGCGTTCCTGCCCGGGCCGATGGCGCTTGCCACTGCCATGTGGCACACGGGGCGGAACCCGCTGCGAGGAGTTCACAGGGACAGGGGCGACCGCGTGCATTCGGCCAAGGGCATCCGAGCCCGCCGTTTGCACAAGGCTTTCCTGCGTTATCATGATGCGGACAACTGGCCGCTATTGCGTGAGGCACTGCGGAAAATGGGCCGCTCCGATCTGATCGGTAACGGCAAGCGGCACTTGGTGCCAAATTACCAGCCCGCGGGAACCGGCGTGCGCGGCACCAGGGGAACGAAGAGATTCAGAACCCAGCATACAGGGCTTGCGGCGGCGAGCATGCCAGGGAAGCAGTTGAAGCGGAAAGTGAAACGCAAGGTTTAGCTTGCTGAGCGCTCCCCGGCCTCGAACGGTGCAATTCGCTGCGCGCATTGACACCCTACGCCTTCACGTTTCATGTTTTCGGGGTGGCATGCACGGCAATAACAGTTGGCATGCAAGTCGCGTGCAGTAAGTTCCGCGGGCTGGTTTGCCTCGGCTTCACTTGATGCAATTTCGATGGCGAGGGCAAGATGAATCTGGACAAGGCAAGCAGGAAGGCCCTTCGTGGCACCGAGATCTCGGTGCTGGTCGTGATCGCGTTGGCAACCGTGGTCGCGATTCTCCAGGAGATCGCCGTGATGATCACCAATCTGGAGGTCACGCTGGCGGATCTGCTGCTGCTGTTCATCTTCCTGGAAGTTCTGGCGATGGTCGGCATCTATTACAAGTCAGGCAGGTTGCCGGTGCGGCTGCCGCTGTATATCGCGATCGTTGCCCTCGCGCGTTACATCATCATCGACATGAAGGCCATGGATTTCTGGCAAATGATCGGTGTCGCTGTCGCCATTCTCCTGATTACGGTGGCAATTCTGATTCTTCGCTACGGGCATATTCGGTTCCCGTACACCGATGAGTCGGGGCACACCGAGGATCCCAAGCAAGGACCAGGAGCCGCGTGAAGAGTGCAGTAGTCGAAATACTGGTCCCAGGCTTATGGCAAATTAGCGAGTGGGGTCCCGATCAGGAGACGCCCGTACCCCTCGCCCGGATGCTGGGCCGCGGGCTGCTCACCGACAGCGCAAGCCTGGGTTGGGAGGCGACCGCCGCGGAGGCTCTGGGATTTCGAAGATCGGCGTCCGGTCGGCGGCGTTGGGTCGCACTGCCGGTATCCCTCACCGCCGGGTTGACCGATCTGGTCGCCAGTCCGGTCGTGGATTTGACTCCGGACGAATGGGCCTTGTTGCGGGCTTCCGTGGCAACGGAAATTGAAGAAGCTGGGGCGGTTCTGGTCGATGCAGCCCCGGGTTTGCACATCCTGGAGATCGAGGGCGAGGGGGATTGGGATTTGCCGCCGCCCTCCACGGGTTTCGCCCGCCCGATTCGCGTGCCCAGGCTGAATTCACCTATCGCCCGACGCCTGCAAGCGCTGATCAACAGTGTGCAAATGCTCTGGTTCGAGCATCCGGTCAACCTGGAACGCGTCCGCTCGGGCCGCAGGCCTGTTCAGGGGCTGTGGCTCTGGTCGCCGGGTGCCCCGACCGATACGCCCGCGGTACAGCGGGTTGCGGGTGGAGGGGGTCTTGCCAAGTGGATGGCCGACACAGCCGGGGTTGCGTGGTCTGCAGACCCGCTGGATACCAGAGCTGACCTGGTGGTGCTCGAGGCTTTTTCAGCGAGCCGCACCACTGACCAGCCGGGCATGCCGCTGGAGTCGTTGTGTACCGACCTCCTGGTTCCCCATCTCGCACGCCTGCGCAGGGGGGGGTTGGCGGAGATACGAATCGACGACCCCGGGGTTGCCCGACTGTCGCTCAGCAAGGCGGATTGGCGCCGTTTCTGGCGTCGCCCCCGTCCGTTGGTGATCAAAGGTGCCGGTGGCTTTGCCGGCGGTGCCCTTAGTATACTGCCCGGCTTTGCCACCCCGGATACACCGCCATGGAATTGAACGCCTACTACTCCAATATCTCCGATCTCAAAGGCCGCCTGGAAGGCCTTAGGGGGTATCTTTGACTTCGCTGCCCGGGAAGAGCGGCTGGAAGAGATCCTGCGCGAGCTGGAAGCCCCTGACGTATGGAACGACCCGGAGCGCGCGCAAGCGTTAGGCCGGGAACGCGCGCAACTGGAGGGCGTGGTCCTCAACATTCGCGAGATCGAGGGGCAACTCGATGACAGTCTGGGCCTGCTCGAGCTCGCCGAAGCCGATGATGACAGTGAGACGGTAGCCGCGATTGATGCCGATCTCGCGAAGCTGAACGCTCGCGTCGAGGATCTCGAATTCCGGCGCATGTTCTCCGGCGAGATGGATTCCGCGAATGCCTTTGTCGACATCCAGGCCGGCTCGGGCGGCACCGAAGCCCAGGATTGGGCAAACATGATGTTGAGGATGTACCTGCGCTGGGGCGAGCGCCGCGGCTTCAAGACCGAGATCATCGAACTCTCCGACGGCGACGTCGCCGGCATCAAGAGCGCGACCGTGCGCTTCGAGGGCGAATACGCGTTCGGCTGGCTGCGTACCGAGACCGGTGTACACCGCCTGGTTCGCAAGTCGCCGTTCGATTCGGGGAACCGGCGGCATACTTCCTTCGCGGCTGTCTTCGTCTCGCCCGAAGTCGACGATTCGTTCGAAATCGAGATCAACCCGGCCGATCTGAAGGTCGACACCTACCGGGCGAGCGGTGCGGGGGGGCAGCACGTGAACCGCACCGAGTCCGCGATCCGGATCACGCACATGCCGTCGGGCGTTGTCGTTGCCTGCCAGAACGACCGCTCCCAGCACAAGAACCGCGACACGGCAATGAAACAGCTCAAGGCCAAGCTCTACGAGTTGGAGATCCAGAAACGCAACGCCGAGAAGCAGGCGGAAGAAGACGCCAAATCGGACATTGGCTGGGGTAGTCAGATCCGGTCCTATGTGCTGGATCAATCCCGTATCAAGGACTTGCGGACGGGAGTTGAGGTAGGAAATACACAGGCGGTGCTGGATGGCGATCTCGATCCGTTCATCGAAGCCAGCCTCAAGAGTGGACTCTGACACAGAATGAATGCCCCGGAACTCGACGAAAACCGCCTGATCGCGCAACGCCGCGACAAGCTCTCCGCGCTCCGGCAGGAGGGGGCCGCATACCCCAACGACTTCCGTCGGGACGCGCTGGCCGCCGATCTCCATGCCCGGCATGACGATGCGGAGCCGGACGATCTGCAGGCGGCGGGGATCGAAGTCGTGGTCGCCGGGCGTATGCTCGGCAAGCGCGTGATGGGGAAGGCCAGCTTCGCGACGCTGCGCGACATGTCCGGGGACATTCAGTTGTTCGTCCAGCGAGATTCCCTTCCCGATGGGGTGTACCAGGCGTTCAAACAGTGGGATCTCGGCGACGTGCTTGGCGCGCGGGGAACGCTGTTCAAGACCCGCACCGGCGAGCTGTCGATCCAGGTGCGGGAGCTTCGGCTTCTGACCAAGAGCCTGCGCCCGCTGCCGGAGAAATTCCACGGTCTGTCCGATCTGGAGACGCGGTACCGGCAGCGCTATGTCGATCTGATCACTTCCGAGGAGACGCGGGCGCTGTTCCGCAAGCGCAGCCGAATCATCGAATACATTCGCGACTATTTCACCGGCGCCGGCTTCCTCGAAGTCGAGACGCCAATGATGCAGGCGATTCCCGGGGGCGCTACCGCACGTCCATTCGTCACCCACCACAATGCGCTGGGGATGGATCTGTTCCTGCGCATCGCCCCGGAGTTGTACCTGAAAAGGCTCGTGGTCGGCGGTTTCGAGAAGGTTTTCGAGATCAACCGCAACTTCCGCAACGAAGGGCTCTCGACCCGGCACAACCCCGAGTTCACGATGCTCGAATTCTACGAGGCCTTCGTGACCCATCACGAACTGATGGATCGCACCGAGGAACTGTTGCGTGGTTTGTGCACGGACGTGCTTGGGACCACTGTGATCGAATACCAGGGCGAGCGCCACGATTTCGGCCAGCCGTTCGCGCGCATGACCGTGCGCGAGGCGATCGCCGCCTTCAACCCGGAGATCGCGGATGCGGATCTGGACGATATGGAACGCATGCGCGCCCACTGCGAGCGGCTCGGTATTCCGGTGAAGCCCGGTTATGGTCTGGGCAAGCTGTGGATCGAGGTGTTCGAAAAGACCGTCGAGGCCGGGCTTCGCGATCCGACCTTCATTACCGCCTATCCGACCGAGGTTTCACCCTTGGCACGGCGCAATGACGCCGATCCATTCGTTACCGACCGGTTCGAGTTCTTCGTCGGTGGTCGTGAGATCGCGAACGGATTCTCCGAGCTGAACGATCCGGAAGACCAGGCGGAACGCTTCCGCGGCCAGGTGCAGGAAAAAGAGGCCGGTGACCTCGAGGCGATGCATTACGATGCCGACTACATCCGGGCGCTGGAATACGGATTGCCCCCAACGGCGGGCGAGGGCATCGGCATCGACCGTCTCGTGATGCTGCTCACCGATTCCCCGTCGATCCGCGATGTTCTGCTGTTCCCGCACCTGCGTCCCGAAACCTGATTCTTGTCCAACGACGTAGAAGGCCAATCGCCGCAGCCCATTGCCGCGGTTGCGACCCAGATGCCGGAAATCAGGAGCGAGCTCGCGCACCCCCGATGACGTCCTCGCCTTCGAGCTCACTGTTATGGCGCAGGCGGCCCTCCCGAAACATGAAAGGTCCAGGCGTGGGGTGTCAATGAGCGCAGCGAATTGCAACGCTCGAGGCCCGGGGGCCGGCCGGCGTGGGATCGGTGCGCTTCGGCTTGCGCCTCACGGCACCCTGCGAGACGCACTTTCACGGTAAACTACGGCCTCGGATTCTCTCGGGAGTCGAGGCATGGGTGGATGGGGTTGTCCACACGAGGTGCGTGGCGAATGCCAGCGGGTGCTGGGCAGAGCCTGCGAGCCCGGAATGAAGGGATGCATATTGGCCGGCCGCTTTCTCTTCAGCGATGCGGCGAAAAATACTCCCAGGGTGCTGCGCGAGAAGAAGGGCGGATCAGAAGACGTACAGGAGCCTGCGCCCGGCCGTAGGCGCCACCGGGAGTGAACGGCCGACTCCGAGGGCCGCTCGGACATGGGTTTCCAGTCCCCGCACCCGGTGCGTTTCCCTGGGAGCCTGTCGGGTTTGGAGGCAGTAGGAGCAGCCCAAGTCCGACACGCTCCGGGTATGGGGTTCGAACACGAGCGTGGACCGTGTTCATGCCGTGATTTCCCAGAGAACGAGCGTTTCCGGCTTTCGACCTGTAGCATTGAAGCTCCATGAGTGGTCATCATGAACCTTCGCTTCCGCCATTCTCCGCAACTGGTCTGCCTTGATGCCGCGGGAACCCTGTTCCAGGTGCGGGGATCGGTCGGGGCCATCTATGCCAAGATCGCCGTGGCGCATGGGTTGCCGGACCGGGAAGATCTCGCGAACGTGATCGAGCATCGTTTCCGGCAGGCGTTTGCGGCCATGCCCGTTCCCGTCTACCGGTTCGGAGATCGAATTCACAATGACCGCGTGGACCAACAATGGTGGCGCGAGCTCGTTACCCGGGTCATGGAAGGCCTGGGGCCTTTGTCGTTTCCCGACTTCTTCGACCGGGTCTACGTGGCTTTTGCCGATCCGTCGGCATGGGAAATCTACCCCGAAGTCGACGGGATCCTCGAGAATCTGAGGGCCAGGGGATTGCGGCTCGCGATCGTCTCGAACTTCGATTCCCGACTGCTTCCGGTTTGTGAGGGACTGGGTCTGTCTGACGCAGTGGACGCGGTTATCATCGCGGCCGATGCGGGAGTGGCCAAGCCTGGGCCGGGAATCTTCGACACCGCGGTGCGGCGGTTCGGCCTGCAGCCGGCGGATGCCCTCCATGTCGGTGACTCGCTCACCGAGGACGCTGAGGGCGCGTCGTCCGCCGGATTGCTTGCGGTGCATCTGCAGCGAGACTGGAGCGACGCTGCGATCGCGCTTCCCCCCGGCGTTCGGAGGATTCGGGATCTGCGCGCACTGCCTGATCTTGTGGGGGTATGATGCGCGCAGACGATATCCAGGCGAGCTGCTCGGATCGCCGTGGGACTACCCGCCGCCGCTTGTGGGTTCCACGCCGCACCTGGAAAGCGGGAGCAGGCTCCCGCTCTCAATACGGCGTCGCGTCACAATCAATGTGCCTCGGTGCGTCCATTGTAGGACTGTGACAGCCGCGTCTGGACATCGTGGGGTGCCGGCTCATAGTCGCCTCCGGATACCACGAACTCACTGTCCCCAGCGCAGATCGACTTCAATCGCGCCTCGAAGCCATCCATTTCGGCCAGCGGCACCAACGCATGAATTTCGATCCAGCCGGGGCTTGGGCTGTCGGTGCCGGTAACGCGGCCACGGCGGCCCGAGAACTCCGCACTGATCTCGCCGAAGTGGCTGTCGGCCGCTTTTACGCTAACGGTCACCAGTGGCTCCAGCACTACAGGTCTGGCGCCCAGTGCGGCCTCCAGCGTGGCCTGCCTTGCCGCCAGCGAGAATGAGATTTCGTTGGAATCCACCGCATGGTGTTTGCCGTCGACAATGGTCACGCGCAGATCCTGGATCGGGTAACCCGCCAGTGCACCGTCCTCCAGTGCCTGCAGCACACCCTTCTGCACGGCGTTCATGAAGTTGCCCGGGATCGCTCCACCCTTGACCTCATCCAGAAACTCGAATCCCGCTCCACGCGGCAGCGGCTCGACTTTCAATGCAACCTCGCCGAACTGTCCCGACCCGCCACTCTGTTTCTTGTGCCGATAGCGAGCCTCGGCGATACCCGTGATCGTTTCGCGGTAGGGAATCTCGGGGGCCGCGGTGTCGAGCTGAAGGTTCCAGCGCGAGGCAAGCTGATCCAGTACCAGTTTCAGATGCAACTCACCCAGGCCACGCACCACCGTCTGGCGCGTCTGCGGCTCGAAACCCACCTCGAGGCAAGGATCCTCATCGAGCATTCGGGGCAGGGCTTCGGACAGCCTCTGTTCGTCCCCATGCTTGCGTGGCAGTAGCGCCAACCCGAAGACCGGTTTCGGAAAAGGCGGCGGCACCAGGTGAAAGTAGTCCTCGTCATGGGAATCATGCAGTACCGCATCCCGGTGGAGTTCGTCGACCCGTGCCACCGCACAAATGTCGCCCGGCACGCCGCGTACCGTCTCGATATGGTTGCGTCCCTGCAGCCGAAGCAGGTGCGACACCCTGAACGGCTTTCTTGCGTCGCCGATGAACAACTGGGTGTTCGGAGTCACAGTGCCCTGATGAATCCGGAACAGGGCGAGGTGCCCCCGGAACGGGTCATTCTGCACCTGGAAGACGTGGGCGATCACATGGCGCTCGGCGTCCGGAATGACCTCGACCGGCTTCGCGGCCACGCCCTCACCCTTGACGAAACGTGGCGCGTTGCCCTCGGTGGGATCGGGCATCAGACGCCCGAGGATGTCCAGCAGCTCCGGGATTCCGGCACCGGTCCGCGCCGAAACGAAACAGACCGGAATCAGATGACCCTCCCGCAACGCCTGCTCGAAGGGATCATGCAGTTGTTCGGGATCCAGCGACTGACCCTGTTCCAGGTAACGCGCCATCAGGTCTTCATCCAACTCGACGACCTGATCGACGATCGCTTCATGTGCAGCCGCCACGCTGGAGAACGCTGTAGCCGCCGACTCGTCGGGCTTGAAGAAGCAGTCGATCACGCTCTTGCCGCCGGGGGCCGGCAGGTTGATCGGCAGGCACTCGGCGCCGAAGCTGTCGGTGATGCCGCGCATCAGATCGCCGAGATCCTCGCCCGCGGCGTCGATGCGATTGACGATGATCATGCGGCATTTGTCGGCGGCGGCATCCATCACCTTGCGGCTGACGGCCTCGATTCCCGCCGACGCATTGATTACCAGGGCCGCGGTCTCCACGGCTGGCAGCGCCAGCAACGCCCGTCCAAGCAAATCCGGTAGTCCGGGGGTGTCCAGAAGGTTCACCCAGTGACCGGCCCATTCCATATGGGCCACGGTGGTGCTGAGTGAATGCCCCATGGTCTTTTCGAGGGGATCCTGGTCGCTCAGGGTATCTCCCCGCTCGACCTGCCCAGGGGTCTTGATCTCGCCAGTGGCCGCCAGGAGCGCCTCCAGCAGAGTGGTCTTGCCGCTGCCGGCGTGGCCGAGAAGGGCGACATTACGAATGTCCTGTACCGAGGTCGGAGTCATCACATGCTTCCGTTTGGATAGATTGGTCGAATTCTGGCGTGTCGTTCATCCGCTGACAACGCAAACGCGGCGTGCATGGTAAACTTTCGCATCTCGGGCGGTATTGCGCTCCCGAACACAAGAAGCGTCGGGTGTCCATGAGCGCAGCGAATTGCGCCGATCGAGACCC
>SLHN01000035.1 GCA_007136145.1 Thioalkalivibrio sp. | reverse complement strand
GAATTGCACCGTTCGAGGCCCCAAAGCTTGCATGCCAGCCGGCGCCGATCGGTGCGGTTCGGCTTCGCCTCACGGCACCCTACGCCGCACGGAAGACAACGCGTAGGGTGTCAATGAGCGCAGCGAATTGCACCGTTCGAGGCCCCAAAGCTTGCATGCCAGCCGGCGCCGATCGGTGCGGTTCGGCTTCGCCTCACGGCACCCTACAGGACAAATTGCCGTGTGGATCGGGTCAACGCGATTTGCCTCGATCGCGGGCTTGCCCGCGTTCATGGCGAGAGCCCCGATTCGCGGACGGTACGCTCGCCCCCGTCCCCCGGGCAGGCGCCGCGAGCCACCCCCATGGTTCACGAGGACTTGCACGCGTCTTACCGCGCTCTTTGCTAGGTTAAGTTCATAGCGGGTCCAACCTGCTCACGTCCAACCGTTTTCAGGAGTCTTCCATGTCAACACGACCAGGACGCTTGTCGCTGTTCCTGATCGCTCTGTTGTTCGTGACTCCACCGATCCTCGGCCAATCGCTCGAAGTCGGCATCACCGCAACGCTGGATCGCGTGGAAGTCCTGCATCAGGGTGAACCGGTGGTCATCCAGCGGGATCAGGACACGTTCAATATCGTGACCCCCGACTTCAGCATGACCTCTCGGCCCTGCCCGCCGTATTGCATCCAGCCGATGTCGGCAGGTCCCGGGATCGAGACCCTGGGGGAACTCGAATTCCTCGACTACCTGCAACGGGCCGGCACCGACGAGCATATTGTCGTGATCGACTCCCGCACCGCCAGTGAGTATGCGCGGGGCACGATTCCGGGTGCGATCAATGTTCCCTGGGACCGGTTGCATTTTACCTCGGGGGCAACACCGGCGGATGTGCAGGGCTACCTGGAGGATTTCGGCGTCATCTTTGACGGCGACTTCCATGACTTCAGCCGCGCGAAGACACTGGTGCTGTTCTGCAATGGACCATGGTGCGGTCAGTCCCCAACCAACATCCGGACGCTGACCAACCTCGGTTATCCCGCGGACAGGCTGAAATGGTATCGGGGAGGAATGCAGCTCTGGCATCTGCTGGGGCTGACCGTGATCAGGCCCTGAAGCTTCCACGCCATGCTCGTCGAGACCATGCCCCGGGGGCTGGAATCGACGATTTTGCTTGCGTACGACCGACTACCCCGGATCCCCGGGGCCATTTATCGGGAGGCGGGTGGCTTTTGTATCCTTCTGGACAAACCAAGCGCCCGGGGCAGTCCATGAAATCCACAAAGATCACTAATATCGGTGAAATACGCAACGAACTGAACAAGTACCGGCGTGGCAGGAAATTCGATATTCACCAATTCAATCAGATTGCCCGGCTCGCCTGGCTGGGGCGCGTGGTCATGCAGCCCCTGGATCCACAGGACGCCGAATGCAAATCCTTTCTCGCATTCATTCAGGAACCGGACGAACTGGCAGCCCACTTTCTCGATACCGACCAGGAACTGATGGGAGCCATGCACATCGTCGACGGAGAACAGGCCGAAGCGCTGATCAAGGTGCTGCGCAGCGGTGTCGAGGAGCGCGCCAAACTCTACGAAGATCTTTCCCGGAGCGACTTCTACTTCCGCTATTTCTACCGACCCAGGGATGCCGAAACAGCCAGCGATACCGAAACCGCCCCGCAATGACGAAGTGGGAAGCAAATCGTTGACCGCCGCGGAGATGCCCGAGTGGCTGGACGCCGGGCGTGTTTCCGCCAGTTCCATGCATGCCTTGTACTCGGGCATGGCCGCGAGCACACGGGAAGGCGATCCCGTGCGGATTCTCTGGCTTTACAGCGGCGATGACCACGTGTCCGTGGGCGCCAGCCAGAACCCGGCCGCGGACCTGGATCTGGCGGCCTGTGCCGCACAAGGAGTACCGGTGCTGCGCAGACCGCTGGGTGGCGGGGCGGTCTGGGTCGAAACTGATCAGCCCTGTTTTTTCCTCGTGTTGCCTCGTAACAAGCTCGCCCGGGGGCACCGCCACCTGTTCTCGCTGGGAATGGGATTGGCGATGGGGGTGCTCAGACTCCTGGGCCTTGAAAGCGTCGAGGCGCGAAGCCAGGACATCTGGATCCACGGCCGCAAGATCATGGGAACCGGGGCGGCTACGCTGGATAAGGGCTGTGTATTTGGGGCCAGCTTCCTGCGCCGCTTTCCCGCGGAGCGTTTCCTTTCCTGTGTATTCGCCCCCAGCGATGGCTACCGCGAATGGGTGCTTCCAGCGCTTCGCGAGGGAGTGACGGACTGCGAACGCGAAATGTCCCCACCCCCCGTGGCGTCCGATTTTCGCGACGCCATGCACGTGGCCGTTCGACAGCGTTTCGGTGTACTGCCCCTGATGCGGGAACTTGATCCGGCCCTGCGCGACGCCTGGATCACCCGGGGCCGGGAAGAGTTGGACGATCTCGAACAGGGGCAGACCCGGCCGGCGGTTCCCTCCGGTATCCGGATCAACCGGGCCAACCACGTGTTCGAGACGGATTCCCGCTGCGGGCGGCTGCGCCTGCATCTGACCGGTACCGTGATTCGTCGAATCTGGTGCGAAGACCCCCGTATCAACGCGGTACTGCAGGCACGTGCCGTCGGGCTCGCGCCAGAGCGACTCGTGCTCAGGGGAAGCCTGAGCCAGGGCGTGGGGCCGTCACTTGCCGACGAAATCAGTTGTCGGGTCGATGCGCTGTATCGGGGAATCCGTACACCGTGACGGGCCGCCGGTTCAGCCTGAACCACGGACACCTTGTGCCATGATGGGTACAATTCGCCGGACTCGTTGATATCCTGCGACGGCAACAAGATCCGCTTGCCACGAGACGCGGCCGAACCGCACTGGCGATCGGAGATGTCGAAAATCACGTCCCGGGTTCCGGGCCTCGAATGGTGCAATTCGCTGCTCTCATTGGCACCCTACGCGTTGACTCGTGATCCTTGCCAACAACAGAGAACCCGCCATGTCGGAACCTACGATCGCCCGCCGCCTCGAACGGCGAATCATTCTGATGACGCGTGACGCGGATATCCAGAACAGGCTGCAGTCCTGTATCGAACCTCCATGGGAACTGATGACGGTCACCGACCTCGAGGACCTGGGTTCATGGAATGAAGTGCTGCTGTACCGATTCATGCTCCTTGATCTGGACGAAGTCGAGGCTTTTGATCCACTCGACGTGATCCGGATCCTGCGCATGGAATACCAGATCAACTTACCTGTATTCTGCTTCGGTGGCGACGAGGACATCCGGGACGAGATGCGCCTCTCCCGCGCCGACCGATTCTTCACGCGTGAAGAAATGGTGGCACGCCTCCCGGACTTTCTCCAGCAATATGCCTGGTAGCGCAAGCACCGACCACTGGGGCATTGATGAGCCCAGCGAATCGCGCCTTTCGAGGCCCGCGGGCATTTGGCGGCCGCGCCCAGCGCCGATTGGTGCGGTTCGGCTTCGCCTCACGGCACCCTACGCCGCGCGGAAGACAACGCGTAGGGTGCCAATGAGCGCAGCGAATTGCACCGCTCGAGGCCCGCGCATCTCGAGAGCCCCAGGTATATCGCCAGTCCGGTTCGACGCCGCCGCATCGCATCCTTCGCAAGGTGTATGGAAGGGAACGACCGAACAAGCCGAGGAATGCGTCTCATGAGCCGGCAGCTTTCCATCCTGTTCGTTGCCATTATCGCGGTACTGTTGATAGCAGGTTGCGCGACACCACAACCACGGCAGACGGACAGCCTGTGCCGGATCTTCGAGCAGCATCCACGCTGGTACGACCACGCGTTGGCCTCGGAGCGCCGCTGGGGTACGCCCATCGCCGTCCAGATGGCATTCGTTCACCAGGAATCCGCATTTCAGCAGCGCGCCCGCCCGGAACGACAGCGAATTCTCGGCATCATTCCGGGCCGCCGCCCGTCGTCGGCTTATGGCTACGCCCAGGCATTGGACCCCACCTGGGACGAATACACCAAGGCAACCGGACGCCGGATGGCCCGCCGCACCAATATGGCGGACGCTCTGGATTTCATTGGCTGGTACAATGATCTGAGCCACCAGAGACTGGGCTTGGCCAAGAACGACGCCCGCTCACTCTACCTCGCCTACCATGAAGGTCATGGCGGTTACCGGCGCGGCACCTGGAAAAACAAGGCGTGGTTGCAACAAGTCGCCAGCCGTGTCGACACGCGTGCGAACACTTATCAGGCACAGCTACAGTCCTGCGAGAGCCAATTGCGCTGCCGCCGTTGGTATCAGGTCAGGCCCTTCTGCCGATAAACAGCTCGTAGCGAATGGCGCCGCGCCCCCACCGCCATCGAATCAGCCCTCGCTGCGCCAGGTCTCGTAGCCGCAACTGGAACACAGCCAGAGGGTCTCCTCACCATCGGAGCCGTGCTGGGCCGGGCGGGTCTGGTCAGGCACCATGTGCAGACTCCGGATCGTACAGCGTGGGCATTTCTCTACTTCCGGTTGCCTGCGCCGGGCACGCCGCCCGGGATCCGGGGCCGGCCGCGCGCCCTTGGCTTCAAGAATCACTTGGTCCAGTTCGTCGACCAATGCCTTTATCCGACCTGCCGCAGCGGTCGCGTCGGCAGCCGGTTGATCACCCAATGCGCTGAGCCGTTCCCGAATCGATTCCAGCCTCGCCACCATATCTGTCATGTCATCACCTCGGAGGGTAGACCGCCAAAATCCGCCGACGACTGCAGCGATGCAACGCGCTGGAATCGCGGGCTCCCCCGCTCTCGATCATCCCCCGGCCACCGAGGCAAGAGCGTTCTCAACGGCCGGCGGCGAGCGCCGCAGCTGCATGAAGCTGTTGTCGCCGATCATGCTCAGGTCCGGGAAATGCAGGGCCATGCGGAAACGCATGTGCAGGGCCTCGACCCTTCCGCCGTCGACCAGGATTTCGTAGGGCAGGTAAGCGGTATGCCGGCGACCACCGACATCGACCGTTGCCATTTTGAACCGATCGGACGCGTTGCGTTCGGCGCCATCCTCCTCGCGAATCGAAACCCCGATCAAGGTCGCGTCGCGTCCGGGAATATCGATCCTGTAAACCTCGCGTACGCCGCCCTTGCCAGCCCGCAGGTTCGCGTCCAGCACCGCCAACGCACGCTCCCTGCTGGAGTGGCTGGCGAGCAGGTACGGGTCGCCGAAGCGTTCCATGCCGAAGGCATATCGATAGCGGGCCAACGTCGAAGGACCGAGGCCCTCGGCACCAAAAGCCTGCTCCGCGCCCAGTACGTCCGCAAGCCTCGACATGACACCCGCAAGCGGCCGCTCGATCTGATAAGCGTGACGAAAATATTCGAGATTGTTGTAACTGACCTGAATCTGCCCGCCCACGCGCGTAACCGCAACCCTGAGCGGAGCGATATAGGCACCACGATCAGTACTGGCGGCTGCCGCGAGTATTTCGTCGGATGTGAACACGGTCACTCTCGCGTCATCATCGATCGCGTAATGCCCCACGAACTGGAAACCCGCCCGGGACATACGCTCACGGACAGCCGCCACCTCCGATGCCATGTCGCCGGTGTTCTTGGAATAGGCGAGAATCATGGGTTTGAACAGTTCGGATTGCGCGGCACCCGCGATGCCAAACAGAAACAGACCGAGCAGCGCGCGGGCGATGCGGGGTATCGACATGGAATTCTCCTTGATCAACGAAATGGGCTTGGCAATGCTATCCGGAGGGGTAGCGCCCGCCACCTCGAACCATGAAAGGTCCAGGCGCAGGGTCTCAATGAGCGCAGCGAATTGCACCGCACGAGGCCCGGAGGCCTGGGTGTCCAGGGCCGGCGCGGTATCGGTGCGGTTCGGCTCCGCCTCGCGGCACCCTACGCGGATTCTTTCACGTTAAGACCCAAGCTGCCAATGATCGCAGCGAATTGCACGGTCCAAGGCCCGGAGGTTGGAGACAAGGACCAGCCCGGTCTCGGAGCGATTCGTCTTATGCCTCACGGCATTCTCCCGGATGAACATTCATGCGCATTCCGCATCCCCATCAAAGCCCCTGTGCATCGTCCGGGGTCACCTCGCCTGAATCGCAATCTTCTTATATTATCAAGCGCCCGCCCAGCCAGGAATTGGCTATTTTTTTGCCCATCCCACTCGGCGCCGAGGCGCCGAAGACGGAATGCCATTCACCAACTCGTGCAGCAAATGAAGGGGATCCAGATGCGCAGACCCACCATTGCAGTTGTCAGCCTCGCTGCAGCAGTCGCCGCCGTGGTTGCTCACGCGGACGAAACCACGTTGCTGGCTCCGGTCACGGTAACCGCTAAAGGCTACGAGGCGCTGATCGCCGATACCGCCCGCTCGGTGAACGTGATAGAGGCCGACGAGATCCGCCGCGGCGAGGCGCGCACCCTCGGCGATCTCCTTCGCGGTCAGCCCGGAATTTCGGTCGCCGTCGATGGCTCGGTCGGTGTCGACCCGATCATCAGGGGCCTCAAGCGCGACCAGGTATTGGTCCTGATCGACGGTGTCCGCGTGAACGCGATGCAGCCTCCGGCACGCGGCTCGCTGGCCTCGTACGTCAATGTCGACCTGATCGAGCGGATCGAGGTGATCCGCGGGCCGAACTCGGTACTCTACGGTGCCGGCGCGATGGGCGGCGTAATCAATATCATCACCAGGGGCGGCAGCTTCAGCGACGAGCCGGAGGTCAGCGGGTGGACACGCTTGGGCTACACCTCGGTCGATGACGGAGTTCGCGGCGCGGTGGGTGTATCACTGTCCAACCCGCGCAACGTGCTCGACCTGTCGCTGGCGTACCTGAACACTGACGACTACAAGACCGGCAGCGGCAAGCGCCTCGACGACAGCGGTACCGAGCAGATCGCCGGACATCTGCGCTACCGGGCCCAACTGGCGCCGGGACACGAGGTCGAGTTCCGCGCCCAGCGCGACCGGAGGGAGGATGTCTGGTACCTGGCCTCACGCCGCTTCCTGCAGGAATCGATCACCCCGCCACCAGGCCAGGGGCTACATCAGCCTGACGGTCTGAATACGCATTACACGCCTCGTCAGGAACGCGATCTCTACGAAGGTCGGTACGAAGGAGAGCTGGGCGGCCCCTGGGGCGTTCGACTCACCGCGTCGCTGTATCGCCAGGAACTCGAACGCGGCAACTACGATTGGAACCGGGAACGCGGCAAGGACTATCGCACTTCGGATACGGATTTCACGACCGACGGCGGCAGGCTCCAGGTGGAATTCTCTCCCCACGAACGCCATGTGGTGCTGGCCGGTGTCGATGGCTGGCGGTTCCGTGCCGCACCGGTTTCCTACGTTGGATTCGCACCCGACTTCGATCCCGATTTTCGACTGCAATTGATCGAGAATGGCCGCCTCGAGTCCCGGGGTGCTTTCATTCAGGACGACATCTATCTGGATGACTTCACGGTGACCCTGGGCGCCCGATACGACGAGGTCAAGGGATCGGCTGACAATGCCCTGGGCGTCACGGCTCCGCTGAACAAGACCGACTACAATCTGTCCTGGTCGGCCGGCGTCACCTGGGAACTGGATACCGCCTTCAGCCCGTACGCAAGCCTGTCGGAGGGCTACCGGTCGGCCGGCCTGCTGGAACGCTACCTGACCTATCCCTACAGCGATGGGTTCACCTGGTTGAGCAACCCTCAGTTGGATCCGGAACGCAACCGGACCTTCGAGCTGGGCGCGCGCGGCCGGATCGGCGCGACGAGCTACTCCGTGGCAATCTATGAGAGCCGCATCCGCGATTACATCGGCGGACAGGTGATCGCACCCAATATCAAACAGACCGTGAATCTCGATAGCGCGCGCATCCGTGGCGCCGAGTTCACCATCGACCACGATCTGGGCGAAGGCCTTTCCGCGTTCGCTCACGGTACCTGGCTACGCGGGGACAACCGGGATGCCGCGTTCCGGGAGCCGCTGTACCAGATGCCGCCATCCGAACTCACGCTGGGCCTCGAGCAACGCCGCGCAAGAGGCTGGCAATGGCAGGGCAGTATCCGCGCGGTCGCGAAGCAGGACCGTACTGCCGATCTCTTCAGCGGCGGCACCGAGCGGGAAACCCCCGGGTTCACCACGGCGGACGCCGCGGTCGGCTACCGCTTCGGGCCCTCGGGTGGTTTCCGGGAACATGAACTCACGCTGTCGGTCACGAACATCTTCGACCGCGACTATCGGGAACACGTGAACGAAATGACCGCCAACCGTATCGATCCAGCGAATGGTGTGCAGGACATCAAAGCACCAGGCCGCAGTATCGGGCTCACCTGGTACGCGGCTTTCTGAAAGCCGGCGGGGGACAAAGCGCCGAAGGTGTTGACGTGACGGGATCTGCGTAGGGTGCGGTGAGGCGTAGCCGAACCGCACCAATACCACGCAGGCATTGATCCCAGGCTCACGGCCCTCGAACGGTGCAATTCGCTGCGCTCATTGGCACCCTACGCCGTTCGTGGCCGGGGGTTTTCCGGGCCATCAGCGGTGTGGGATGAAAAAGAAAAGGCCGCCGACCCAGGGACAGGTCGGCGGCCAGCACGTAACGACTTACCAGAGCGGCTCAGCAGCCGCCGAAGCCGTCGGCTTCCATCTTGGCCTCGAAGGCGGCCAGGGCGTCGGCG
>SLHN01000192.1 GCA_007136145.1 Thioalkalivibrio sp. | reverse complement strand
CGATCATGATTTTTGACACCTGGGGCGGGTCGTTGTCGCCGCGGCACTACCGCGAGTTCTCCCTGGCCTACATGCAGCGTATCGTCGATGAGCTTACCCGAGAGCACGAGGGCCGTCGTGTGCCGGTGATCCTGTTCACCAAGGGTGGTGGCGCCTGGCTGGAATGGCAGTCGGATGTCGGCGCCGATGCACTGGGTCTCGACTGGACGATCGATATCGCCGAGGCGGAGGCGCGTGTTGGCGATCGAGTCGCGTTGCAGGGAAACATGGATCCTTCGGTCCTTTATGCGGACGACGCTGTCGTCCGGACCGAAGCAAGGCGTGTGCTGGACGGATTCAAGGGTAGCACCGGCCATGTCTTCAACCTGGGGCATGGTATTCACCCGGGAATCGATCCCGATCGCGTTGCCACGCTGGTTGAGACGGTGCATTCCTATCGGGCTTGAGCTTCCGAAAGGCTTTCCGCATCGTTGATCAATCCCTGAACGCCGGCAAGGTTCAGCCGGCGCATCGGGCGCCCATCGATCGGTGAGGGGGGCGCTTTGCGCAGGCCGTCCAAGGGGAAAACAGTCAGTTCGACATCAATGCCTTCCGGACCTCGGAACGCCAGAAACGGCGCGCGGATGTCCATGCCCGCCCCGCGGTAGTGGCGTTCTCCGCTGCGGCACTGTATTCCGCGGTCACCAAGCTCGATCATGACTTCTTCCACCGTTTCGGCGAAGCCATGGAGGTTGATGACCGCCTGTGGTTCGACGATTCCGAGCAGTAGCGGCCCGACCAGTCGGGTCTCCAGTGGCTCCAGACGTGTCATCACCAGTGCGGCTGTCCGCAGGCGGGCGATGTACTCCCTGCGCTGCCCCGGCGTTGCGAACAGGCGGTTTCGCTCCAGCACCGCGCTTTCGATCTCCGTATTCGCCGGCAGGTCACGGCGCCCGGTGATCCCAAGATGATCCGCTGCCTTGCGTTTGGCCAGGCCGTAATCACGCACGCCTTCCTCAAGTACGATGCGGGCCGCTTCCTCGGCCAGTCGTTGGCGGGTTCTGGATTCGGGCATGATCGGCGTGAATCTGATCGGCGCGGAATCAGAAAATGAATTCGGGCTGGGAGTCTCTTGCTTGCCCAGCGGGGCTGCCCGGGTTCGCTGGTACGCTCAGCGTGCTGCGTTCCGGAATCTGTTCCGGGAGCAACCATTCCGGGCGCGCGCGCGGATCATCGTCGGTGGTGCGCTCCCCTGTATCCGGGAGTATGGCTATCCGGACGAGATCGGCAGGGCGTTCTACCGGGGCTTCCGGTGTTTCAGCCAGCGTCTCCCGCATGAAGCGTATCCAGATCGGGAGCGCCGCGCGGCCACCACTCTCGCGCGCCCCGAGTTCCCGGTTATCGTCGAAGCCGATCCAGGCCGTGGCCGCGAGTTCCTTGTTGAAGCCCACGAACCAGGCGTCGCGGTAGGAATTCGTGGTACCGGTTTTCCCGCCAAGGTCACTGCGGCCGAGGTCCAGTGCGGCACGCCCGGTTCCGGAGCGGATCACGCCGCCCAGCATCTCACTCATCTGCCACGCCACACCCGGTTCGATCGTCGGAACCGGATCCGCATATTGCAGGGGTCCGCGTGCTGTTGCCAACTGGATCTCCTGCCCGGCGGGACGAATACATGGTTCCGGGCAGGTGCGAGGTGTCGGGGCCTGGTAAAGAACGGTTCCGTCGGCGGACTCGATGCGCCCGATCAGCCAGGGGCTGGTGAGCAGCCCGCCGTTGGCGAATGGGATATAGGCGTTGTTCAGCTCGATCGGCGTAATGACGCCAGTGCCCAGCGCCATCGAAAGGTTGCGCGGATGGTCGCCGCGGTTCAGGCCGAAACGGCTCAGATCATCGTGTACCTTGCCGACGCCGATACTGTTCAGGAGCCGGATCGAAGCCAGATTCCGGGAATTGGCCAGGGCGTCGCGCATATCGGTGGGGCCGTGAAACCTCCTGCCGTAGTTCTCCGGGCGCCATTCCGCGCCGAGCGCCGGATCACTGAATACCAGCGGTGCATCGACCAATGTGCTGGCAGGTGTCATCCCATCACGCAGCGCCACGGCGTAGATCAGCGGCTTGAAGGCGGAGCCCGGCTGCCGTTGTGCCTGCATCGCGCGGTCGAAGTTGTTGTCGAAGAAATCGAAGCCACCGGTCAGTGCCAGGATTGCGCCATCGCGTGGAGACTGAGCAACAAGTGCCCCGGTGACCTCGGGTTTCTGGCTCAGGCGCCAGCCGTTGCCCGTTTGCTCGATTCGTATCACGTCTCCCCGGGCGAGCCAGGAGGACACGGGAGCTTGTCCGGGTCGCGCCCAGGCAATGGCGTCGCCGCCAAGCTGTTGCTCACCCATCAGCCCCGCGTCCACGCGGACGCTCGTTGCATCCGCGGCGAGTACTACCGCCGGGAAAAGTGTCCGCCCGCTGACGCCAATAGCCGCCAGGGCCGCATGCCGACTCTCGGGCTCCCGCAACACGGTCTCATCCAGCCGCTGTTCCGGTCCCCGGTATCCGTGGCGCCGGTCGTACTCCAGCAGCCCTCCGCGCAAAGCTTCGTTCGCGGCCCGTTGAGCAGCGGGATCGATGGTAGTGATCACACGCAGCCCGCGCACGTAGGCTTCGTCTCCCCAAAGGTTGAAAACGATCTGGCGAGCGGACTCGGCGACCCAGCGCGCATCAATTTCCACCGAGCTGGCGTGTCGCTGCGAAAGCACCGGTTGGGCAAGGGCCCAGGCATGCTCCTCGGGCGAGATCCAGCCCAGCTCCAGCATGCGCCGGAGCACGTAGTTGCGTCGGTTCTCCGCCCGCCTGGGGTTTGTCACCGGGTTTGTCGTCGATGGGGCTTTCGGGAGTGCCGCGAGGATGGCGATCTGGTCGAGTTCGAGCTGGTCGAGGTCCCGATTGAAATACACGCGTGCCGCGGCCGCTACGCCATAGGCGCGTTGACCGAGATAGATCTTGTTAAGGTACAACTCCATGATCTGATCCTTGGTCAACTCCCTTTCGATCTTCACCGCCAGGAAGATTTCACGGATCTTGCGCTCGTAGGTGCGTTCGCGCGTCAGAAAGAAGTTTCGGGCCAGCTGCATTGTGATCGTGCTGCCCCCCTGGCTGCGTTCGCCGGTGGTGAACAGGTTGATGCCAGCGCGCAGAAGGCCGATTGGGTCGACGCCGCGATGCCGGAAGAAGCGCTCGTCCTCGGCGGCCACGAACGCCTGCACGAGTCGCTCAGGCATGGCCGCGATCGCGACGGGTTCCCTGCGTTGTTCCGCGAATTCGGCGATCAGTCTCTCGTCGCGGGTGAGGATCTGCAGGGGGGTCTGAAGCTGAACTTCCCGGAGTGAGTCGACGTCTGGCAGCGTTGGCGCATGGTAGAGATAGAGGCCGATCACCACCGCGGCACCGGCGGCGCCAATGCCCACGGCCAACGACAACAGGGAGAGGATGAGGCGGATGAAAAGACGCATGGAGTCAGGATATCTCGCGATTGCAGAAAGGATCTGGCGGGGAAGTCGCTTGCGGCTGCCTATTCACGCGGATTATGATCCTTCACAGGTACGTCGGTGTTCGAACGCGATCTAGTGTGTAGTATAAGCCTTTGAGCACCGAAACATCAGGGGGGCACTGTGCTGGGTTTGGGGAAAAGGCGCCACGCTTTGCTCGGGGTGGACTTCAGCGCGGCCGCCATCAAGGTGCTGGAACTGAGTCGTAGCGGTCGAGGTTACAAGGTCGAGGCCTTCGCGGTCGAGCCATTGCCCGACGGCGCCGTGGCTGACAAGGAATGCCGGGATATCGGAGCCATCGCCACCGCGCTGAGAAAAGCCATAAAACGTTCGGGTACGCGGCTCCAACACTGTGCCATGGCCGTCCCGTCCTCGACGATCATTACCCGTACATTACGGCTGTCATCAAAGCTGACCAACGCCGAGCTCGAGGGGCAGGTGTTCGTTGAGGCTGATCAGTACATCCCCTACAACATCGAGGACGTCAGCATCGATTTTCAGGTCCTTGGCAAGAACGCGGGCAATCCGGAATTGGTCGACGTGCTTGTCGTGGCGTCACGCAAGGAGCATGTGGAGTCGCGCATGGCCATCGCCGAGGCGGCCAAGCTGACTCCCGAGATCGTTGATGTCGAGGCCTACGCCATCGAACACGCGACCGAACTGATGCTGGAACAACTGCCGGACCGCGAGCAGAAACCGATCGTCGCGGTGGTGGATGTGGGCGCGCAGGTGACGACCGTATATGTGATCAGCCAGGAACAGGGCGTCATATATACGCGCGAGCAGGATTTCGGCGGGCGTATTCTCACCGATGAAATCATGCGCAAATACGGGATGGAGCGCAGCGAAGCCGGGCGGGCGAAGGTGCAAGGCGATCTGCCCCCTGATTATCCGGTGGCGGTGCTTGAGCCCTTCAAGCAGAACATGATGGACCAGGTGCAGCGGCTTCTGCAGTACTTCTATGTCAGTCGCCCCCAGGACGCCATCGACCAGATCTACCTTGGTGGCGGTTGCGCGGCCGTGCCCGGAGTCGATGAATTGCTCGAGGAGGCGACCGGGACTCCCGTGTTGATCGCCAATCCGTTCCGAGGCATGCCACTGGCCCGCAGTCTCAACGAGCGGCGTTTTCTGAACGACGCGCCAGCCACACTGACAGCCTGCGGGCTGGCATTGCGGGGATTCGTCGGATGATCTACATCAACCTGATGCCCTGGCGCGAGCGGCAGCGCAAGGAGCGGCAGCAGCAGTTCTACGTGTTGGTTGGTCTTGCGGTGGTGGTAGGGGTGGCACTGGTGTTCGCCAGCTACACCTACATGGGAGGCCGAATCGAACATCAGAATCAGCGCAACCAGATGCTGCAGTCGGAAATTCGCACCCTCGACCGGCAGATCGCACGAATCCGACAACTGGACCGTGAGCGCCAGCGCCTGGTCGAACGCATCGAGGTCATTCAGACCCTGCAGGCGAGCCGTCCCGAGGCTGTCCACCTGTTCGATCAGATCGTGCTCACCCTGCCGCAGGGAACGTTCTACCAGGAACTCAGGCAACAGGGTAACCGGATCCGGCTGGTGGGTCGATCCGAATCCAATGCGCGCATATCGTCGCTGATGCGGCGTGTCGATGCCTCCCCATGGCTGAGGGATTCGCAGTTGGAAATCATCGAGACCCGACAGCAAGGGCGCCTCCTGGTGCGCGACTTCCGGCTGGAAGCGCGTCAGACGCGTCCGCGGAGCGCCCAGGGTGGTGACTCATGATCGATCTCAAGTCGCTCAATGAAATCGACTACAACAACCTCGGCGAGGCCCCCGGTTTCGTCAAGGCGGTAATCGCCATTCTGATCGTTGCCGTACTGGCCGGGGGTGGTTATTGGTTTCTGATCAAGGACCAGATCGAGGAGTTGGAGCGGGCTGAACGCACCGAACAGCAGTTGCGCACCGAATTCGAAAGCAAGCAGCGTCGTGCCGCGAACCTCGCGGCCTACGAAGCGCAACTGCAGGAAATGGAACTCATGTTCGCCTCCCTGCTGCAGTTGCTGCCAAATACCGCGGAGATTCCAAGCCTGCTGGTTGATATTTCCCAGGCAGCGTTGTCGGTCGGCCTCGAAATCGAATTGTTCCAGCCGCGCGGTGAGAACAACCGCACATTCTATGCGGAGGTGCCGGTGCAGTTGCGCGTGCGCGGCAACTACGAGCAACTCGCCGAGTTCGTCAGCAGCGTTTCGTCGATGCCGCGTATCGTCACGGTTCACGATGTGTTCATCCGACCCCACGGGGGCTCGGACAGTGACCTGTCGATGGAAGCGAGAGTCCGCACCTATCGCTATCTGGAGGGTAGTTGATGGCTCCTTCCCGTTACGTGGCGCTTTGGCTTCCGGTAGCAGCCCTACTGTTATTGGCGCTCCCGGGCTGCCAGCGCGATACGAGCGATCTGCAGCAGTATATCGAGCAGGTCAAGGCTCGGCCCGGCGGTAATATCGAACCCATTCCATCGTTCGAGCCCCACGAACCCTTTCTCTATCCAGGGCATGAGCGGTCTCCGTTCGACTCCTCAGTCATTGCTCAACCGCTGCCGCCGGAGCCAGCAGGAATTCCCGGGGAGGTGGACATCGATTTCGACAGGCCGCGCGAACCGCTGGAGAGCTTCCCGCTCGATTCTCTGCGCATGGTGGGTTCACTGGAACAGGACGGTGTGCGGTACGCGTTGGTTCGGACGCCGGATCGCACCATACAGACGGTTCAGCCCGGCAATCACATGGGACAGAACTTCGGCCGTGTCACCGAAATCACGATGCGGGAAATCCGGTTGATCGAGGTGGTGCCGGACGCCTTCGGCGGCTACATGGAGCGCGAGAACTCCGTCGCGTTGTCGGAATGAAATCTCTGGGGGAAACACGCATGCAGTCCGAACGCAATCCGAACATCGAGACACGTGGTTTCCGTGTCGGCCCGTCGCCGTCGCTCTTTGCGTGGGTGGCGGCCGGCCTCACGGTGCTACTAACCGCCGTGGCTTCCGGTGCGGTCTCGGCTCAGGAACTGCAGAGCGTACGTGCGGCGCATGTAGGTGCTGGGCAGACGCAGCTTTCGTTGCGGTTTTCCGCGCCGCCGCCGGAGCCCAACATTTTCGCGATCGATTCGCCTCCGCGCATCGCGGTCGATCTGCCAGGTGCCTTCAACCGATTGCCTGAGCGAACCACCGATATCAACATCGGGCCGCTGCTTTCGGTCACCGCGGTGGAGGCGGGAGGCCGTACCCGCGTCGTCCTGAACCTGGCAAGCCGCGCCGACTACCGCAGCCACGTGGATGGCAACAATCTGGTGCTGACCGTTGGCACGGGTGTGGCCGATGTGCAACCGCGGGTGCCCGCACCCGCACCCGCACCCGCCGCGCCTGCCGCGCCTCCGGCGCCCGCCGCACCCGCACCGGTGACACCCGCGCCATCAATGCCGCCACCGGTCGCCACGGTGCCGGCACCGGTCGACCCGGCGCCGTTGCGGCCCGGTGTCCGCAGCGCCCGCCCCCCTGAAATCCGCGATATCGACTTCCGCCGTGGCGCCGATGGTCAGGGCCGGGTGCTGGTCGAGTTGTCGCGGCCGGGTGTCACTGTGGACGTGCGTGAGCAGGCGGGCCGCGTTGAGCTCACCTTTCCCCGGGTGCTGATGGACGAGCGGCTGGAGCGCCGGCTCAACGTAACCGACTTCGCCACACCGGTGACCAGTATCGACACGATCAAGGATCGAGACGAACGTGTCCGTATGACGATCAACGCGACGGGCCAGTACGACGTGCTGTCCTACCAAACGGATCGTACCTATGTACTGGAACTCGCTCCGCTCAGCGAGGAGGAGCTCGAGGCCCAGCGCCTCGAACGCGAGGAATATATCGGCGAGCGGCTGTCGCTGAATTTTCAGGACATCGAAGTTCGATCCGTACTGCAACTGCTGGCCGATTTCACCGATCTCAACATCGTCGTCAGCGACAGCGTCCGTGGCAACATTACGCTGCGCCTGAACAACGTGCCGTGGGATCAGGCGCTCGACATCATTCTCACTACCCGAGGGTTGGACAAGCGGGTCAGCGGCAACGTGTTGTACGTGGCGCCAACGGACGAAATCGCCGCGCGGGAACGTTTCGAATTGGAGGCGCAGCGCGATCGCCGCCAATTGGAGCCGCTGCGCACCGAGTTCATCACCGTGAATTTCAACCAGGCTACGAATATCCGCGAACTGATTCAGACGCGCTCGACCGATCGCGAACGTGCCGTCTCCTTCCTTTCGGATCGGGGCAGCGTCGCGGTCGACCCGCGCACGAATACGCTGATCGTCAGGGACACACAGGAGCAGATCGACGCGATCCGCCGCCTGGTGGCGACTCTGGATGTCCCCACCCGCCAGGTGCTGATCGAGACCCGTGTCGTCATCGCGGACGATAACTACCGGCGCGATCTCGGTGCGCGCTTTGGCGTGAGCGCGGGCGAACGTCGGGGGCGCAGCAATCTCGGCCTGTCCGGTACCCTCGAGGGCGCCAGCGGAATCTCGTCGGGTCTCGCCGCCGGTACCCCTGGTGTACCGGCCCTGGGGCAACGCCTGAACAGCGCGCTCCCGGTCGGTGATGGCGGCAGCATCGGTTTCAGTATCCTGCGTCCGAACATCCTGCTCGACCTCGAGTTGAGTGCGTTGCAGACCGAGGGCCGCGGCGAGGTCATCTCCAGCCCGCGCGTGATTACCGCGAACGGGCAAACCGCAACCATCAAGCAGGGTGAGGAGATTCCGTTCCTCAGCACCGGCGATGGTGGCACCAACGTACAGTTCCGTGATGCCGACCTGCTGACCGAAGTAACACCGCAGATCACGCCGAATGGCAACGTAATCATGGACATCAAGGTCACGAAGAACGAGGTCAACTTCCAGCGCAGCGTCCAGGGCAATCCATCCATCAGCACGCGCGAGGTGGAGACCCAGGTCGTGGTGGCAAACGGGGAGACCGTGGTTCTGGGCGGGGTATACGAGATTTCCAGTACGACCAATCTCGAAATGGTGCCCTTCCTCGGTGAGATTCCCTTTCTCAAGCACTTCTTCCGCAGGGACACCAGCACCAACGTCAAGGCGGAACTGCTGATCTTCGTTACGCCGAGGGTGTTGGATTAGCCGGGTGCGGGCCAGGGCAGGATTTTCACGACGCTTTGCGGGCGTGGATCATTGCCGCGCGGGATGGATGCCAGCTCAAGGCTGCAAATGAATTACTGCTATGCGAAACGGCCGTAGATCGGTCCCACTGCAAGATTTGGAGAAAACGACGTGTTGAAAGCTACTCATGGATTCCGCCACGTTCTCT
>SLHN01000225.1 GCA_007136145.1 Thioalkalivibrio sp. | reverse complement strand
TTCAGCGGATGCGCGCTGAGGGTATGCGTGTCGTGGTCGAGGCTGGACCAGGGCGGGTGTTGACCGGGCTCGCCAAGAGAATCGACCGCGATTTGCAACTATTCGAGGTCAGTGACGAGATGAGTCTTGAAAAGACCCGCGGGGCACTGGATGGGTGATGCCCAGGCAGGACTCGGTGATCCTTTCGTGACCATGGATCATCGACGGTGGCCAAAAGCGTCTGTTCGCTGAGAGCGTGAGCTGGATCAAGGTCTTACGCGATACCCTTTGGGGTGCTGCGCGCGGCAACCGCGAGCCGGGCGTTTGACCGTCCAAACCAGGCCCTGACAGCCGATGAAACAAACTACCCAAGCAATCAAGGAATAAGGAAGATGTCGAAATCCAGAGGAGCAGCCCTGGTTACCGGCGCCAGTCGTGGTATCGGCGCCGCCATCGCCCGACGCTTGGCCGAGGATGGCTGGCAGGTCATCGGAACGGCCACATCCGCGCGTGGAGCGGAATCCATTTCCTCTGAACTGGCCGGTATTGGTGGCCGGGGCCTGGTTCTGAACGTGACCGACGCCACCTCAGTGCAGGCGGTGTTGGACGACATCCAGGCGCGTGAAGGCACAATCGAGGTACTCGTGAACAACGCCGGGATCACTCGCGACAATCTGCTGATGCGGATGAAAGAGGAGGAATGGGACAGCATCATCGAGACCAACCTCACCGCAGCGGTACGCTTGAGCCAGAAAGTTCTCAAGGGCATGATGAAGGCCCGCCACGGCAGGATCATACTTATCGGCTCGGTGGTGGGGGCGACCGGCAACCCGGGACAAACGAATTATGCGGCGGCCAAGGCCGGACTGGCCGGATTTGCTCGCGCGCTCGCGCGCGAGGTGGGCAGTCGGAACATCACGGTGAATACCGTGGCACCCGGTTTCATCGATACCGATATGACCAGGGAGCTGGTTGACGAGGTAAAAGCGAAGCTGCTGGATGGGATTCCGCTGGGTCGACTCGGGCAACCCCAGGAGATTGCCGCGGCCGTGTCCTTTCTCGCATCTCCGGAGGCGGGGTACATTACAGGAGAGACTTTGCACGTAAATGGCGGCATGTTCATGCATTGATGGCCGCCCTGAACCGTTTCATGACTGCTGTTGCCCTGGTCCTGTGTGCTTGCCTCATGACGTCTGCGTCGGCAGGTCGTGTGCTACTGGATCGAGCCGGGGCTTTTCACTAGAATGGCGCTCGAAAATCAACCGCCACACACCCAAAGGGGATGTCGTACATGAGTAGCATTGAAGAACGCGTCAAGAAGATCGTCGTTGAACAGTTGGGTGCCAAGGAAGAGGACGTCACCAACAGTGCCTCTTTCGTCGAGGATCTCGGCGCCGATTCGCTGGACACGGTGGAGCTGGTCATGGCCCTGGAGGAGGAATTCGAAACCGAAATCCCCGACGAACAGGCGGAGAAGATCACCACCGTTCAGCAGGCCATTGATTACATTCAGGCCAATCTGAAAGATTGAGGGGCGTCGGTTTACGGCCGTTCCGTCGGACTGCGGGGCAGGGGTCGCTCGTGACGAGTCGGGAGGGTCCTTGCCCTTGTGCGCTGTGAGGGGGAGTTCAATTGTCTAAACGTCGTGTGGTCATTACTGGTCTCGGTATTGTCTCTCCCGTGGGTTCCACGGTGAAGACTGCCTGGGAGAATATCGTCGCGGGCAAGAGCGGGATCACGCCAATCGATGTTTTCGACGCTTCGGAGATGCCGGTCCGGATTTCGGGTGCCGTGAGGGACTTCAATGCCCATGACTATGTCCCCGCAAAAGACCAGAAGAAAATGGACACCTTTGTGCTGTACGGCCTTGCCGCCGGGATTCAGGCCCTAGACGATTCCGGTTTTGAAGTGACCGAGGCCAACGCGGATCGTATCGGTGTCGCCATTGGTTCCGGAATCGGTGGCCTTCCCTATATCGAGCGCTCTTATGCTGCCTACCTGAAAGGTGGTGCCCGCAAGATTTCCCCGTTCTTCGTACCCAGTGCGATCATTAACATGGTTGCGGGGAATCTCTCGATCATGCGGGGGCTCAAGGGGCCGAATATCTCGATCGTGTCTGCCTGCGCCACCGGCACCCATAATATCGGCGATGCCGCCCGCATGATTGCCTACGGAGACGTCGACGCGATGGTCGCTGGGGGTGCTGAGATGGCTACAACGCCACTCGGTATCGGAGGTTTTGCCGCCGCACGCGCGCTCTCGACTCGTAATGACGATCCTGCACGTGCTTCACGCCCCTGGGACCGGGACCGTGATGGATTCGTGCTGAGTGACGGTGCGGGGGTCATGATGCTCGAGGAGTACGAACACGCCAAAGCGCGTGGCGCACGTATCTATGCCGAGGTCGGAGGTTTTGCCTGGAATTCCGACGCCTATCACATGACTTCACCCTCGCAAGGCGGGGAAGGTGCGGCAGCCTGCATGCTGAAAGCAATGAAGGATGCCAATGTGGACCCAGCCGAGGTGGGCTACATCAATGCCCATGGCACCTCGACGCCAGCTGGCGACCTGGCCGAAACGAACGCCGTGAAACTGGCGCTTGGGGATCATGCCCGGAAGGTTTTCGTGAATTCCACGAAATCGATGACCGGTCACCTGCTCGGAGCCGCCGGTGGAATCGAGGGAATCTTTTCGGTACTTGCCCTCCATCACAAGGTATCACCTCCAACAATCAATCTTGACAACCCGGGCGAAGGTTGCGACCTGGACTACGTCGCGAATGAAGCGCGGGATCTGGATACCAACGTGGCGCTTTCCAACTCCTTCGGTTTCGGCGGCACCAACGGAACCTTGTTGTTCCGCACGCTCTAGGAAGGAGCATGTTCGTCCGGCGGCGAGCGACGACGGACGTCGGTTCTGTAGCGATGGGGTTTCCCGAGGTCTGTCCGAACCTCCCGGTCGTTCCGGTTCCTCGTTTCCTGGGCTGCCGTCGCTGCGGGCGGTCTACGATACCCAGACTGAAAAGCATCGACGGACTGGAAGACAGCGCCGGGTGCTACACGCGTGCATGCTTCTGCGTTCACACAAGTAAATTGGCTACAAGCTGCCTGATTCTCACGCTGGCGATCCGCCAGGTGGAGGGTTGGCTTCACCCTGGAGCTGGCATCGTTGCGGAGGCGGATCCCGAATCGGAGTCACGGGCGTCCCGGCACAGGATCGGGAAGCAAATTGCAGCGTACGACCAATGATTACTTTGGTGAACGGCCTTTCGAATCAATGGATCGAACCGAGTGATCGGGGCCTGCAGTTCGGTGATGGTGTGTTCGAGACGGTTCGCCTCCGGCACGGGCAGCCGATGCTCTGGGATCGACATTGGATCCGTCTCTGCCGCGGGCTTGATGGATTGGGAATTCCCCGCCCCCTGGAAGCGGATTGCCTGAAGGAACTGTGCCGAGTCGCCAACGCACCATTGGTTACGGCGAAGTTGATCGTGACTCGCGGGCCCGCTCCGCGTGGTTACGCGATCCCGTCCAAGGTATCACCGACCCGGATCGCGATGGGTGGAGCGGTTTTGGCCGCTGAGGGCCAGGATCGATTACTGCGGATCGGAGTGTGCGCGACACGAACGAGCCTGAGCCCACTGCCTGGGTGCAAGCACCTGAACCGTCTCGAGAACGTACTGGCCCGGAGGGAATGGAAACCGGATTGGGATGAGGGCCTGATGCTTGACGAGAAGGGCCGGATCCGCTGTGGTACCCAGAGCAATGTCTTCGTACTGGAGGGCAACAGGCTATTGACGCCGTCCGTAAGTCGGTATGGAGTAGCCGGAACGCGCCGGGGCTGGCTTGTGGATCATGCAGGGAGCATGGGATTGGACGTGAGGGAAGCGGATCTGTCTCTGGAGCGACTTCGAAAGGCGAGTGCCATCCTTCTGAGCAGTACCGTTATCGGGTTTCGTCTCGCCGCATTGGTTACGGATTCACCGGAAAACAGCCCCGCTGCATCGCCAGAGTTGGTGGAGCTGGCGAAAGCAATCGGAGAGAGAATGCATGGGTCGGGTTAGTTTTTTCGTTCTTTTGCTTCTCGTTGCGACGACCCTGGTGGGAGCCCATCTAACAACCACTTACCAGAAACAAGTGTTGCAACCACTGGAACTCGAACGAGATGAGATTATCGTGGTGCGCTCCGGACAGGGCTTCCGACAGATCATTCAGGAAATGGCGGAAAGGGGCTGGGTGCGACATCCACGCCTGGTGGAAGCACATGCTCGGTATCACGGGATCGTCGGCCGTCTGCAGGCCGGCGAATATGAAGTGCAGCCGGACACCACGCTGGCCATGTTGCTGGATCGGATGGCTCGAGGGGACGTGGTTCGGCACCGGATAACGGTTCCCGAGGGATGGACGGCGGCGGCGTTTCTCGACGCCGTCCAGTCGCACCCCGCGCTGCGACCCATTCCCGCACCCGCGGATCTCGAGACGGTGATGGCCGAACTCGGACTCCCGGACATGCACCCCGAGGGGTGGTTCCTTCCTGACACCTATGTCTTCAGTCGGAACACAGCGGCACTGCAGATCCTGAAAATGGCGCACCATGCGTTGAATGAGGAACTCGAATCGGCTTGGACCAATCGCATCGAGGAGCATCCGCTGAATACGCCTTACGAATTACTGATACTGGCATCGATCATCGAGAAGGAAACGGGTCAGGCCGATGAGCGCGAACTGGTAGCTGGGGCTTTCGTCAATCGGTTGCGCAAGGGGATCCGTTTGCAGACAGACCCCACGCTTTTGTATGCGCTCGAGCCGGGAACGACACGGCTCACCCGTGCCGAACTGCGCCGTGACCACCCATACAACACGTATACGCGGCATGGACTTCCACCCACGCCCATCGCACTGCCTGGCAAGGCGGCCATTCGGGCGGCGGCTCGTCCGGCGGAAACCGAAGTACTCTTCTTTGTCTCCCGCAACGATGGTACGCATCATTTCTCCAATACCTATGCCGAACATCGAGCAGCGGTAGTCAAGTACCAGCTTGATGGTGATGGCAGCCGCTATGGTGCTCGTTGATGAAAGGGTCGACGCGAGGTCGTTTCATCACCTTTGAAGGAATCGAGGGCGCGGGGAAATCGACGCAGTTGGAGCGGCTTCGCCAACGGCTGCATGCCGAGGGTCGGGATGTTCTTGTGACCCGTGAGCCCGGGGGCACGCCACTCGGCGAGCAGTTACGCGAGCTCCTGCTGGACCCGCGGGTTGGTGCGATGGCGGCGGAGACAGAACTGTTGTTGATCTTCGCCGCGCGTGCCGAGCACCTCCGCGCGGTGATTGAACCGGCGCTCGAGCGAGGAGTGTGGGTCCTCAGCGACCGCTTCACCGACGCCAGTTTCGCCTACCAGGGTGCGGGGCGCGGGCTTGGTGCACAACGAGTTGCAGCGCTCGAGAACTGGCTCCAAGGCGATCTCCGTCCAGACCTCGTGTTTCTGTTCGATGTTCCCGTTCTTACCGGGCTGGAGCGGGCACTGGCGCGGGGAAAGCGGGATCGTATCGAGAGCGAGGACATGGCGTTTTTCGAACGCGCGCGTCACGCCTATCTCGAGCGAGCTCGGTCGGGGTCCGGACGCTACCAAGTCATTGATGCGGCTCAGGGCCTGGATGCCGTCGGTGCGGAAGTGGACCTTGCTTGGGATGCCTGGGTGCGGAAGCTTGCGTGCAAGGGGGATGGCAGTGTGTAGCGCTCTTCCGGGGCGAACCGACATCGGTTTCCCTCCTTGGCTGGAGGCGCCCTTGGCTCGCCTGGTTGCGTTGGTGCAAGCGCGGGAGCTGCCTTCGGGGATGCTGGTGGTCGGCCCGCATGGTGTCGGCAAGGGCCTGCTGATCCGTGCTTTCCTGCAGCGAGTTGCCTGTACCGAGGCCCAAACCGGAATGGTTCCCTGTGGGAATTGCAACGGTTGCCGAGGCATGCTGGCGGGAAGCCATCCGGAGATCCTCGAAGTGGTTCCTGAAGAGCCTGGCAAGGAGATTCTGATCGAGCGCATCCGTGCCGTTATCGAATTCCTGTCGCTCAGCCACAGCGGGCCGGCCCGGTTGGTCTTCATCGAACCGGCCGAGGCGATGACCATCAATGCCGCGAATGCATTGCTGAAAATACTCGAAGAACCTCCGCAAGGTGCAATGATCGTGCTGGCTGCGGCGCGCCCGGCGAGCCTGCCGCCCACGATCCGCAGCCGCTGCCAGCGTCTGCGGATCCCCGTTCCCGATCCGGACCAGGTGCATGGTTGGCTGCTACCGCTGGCCGGGGAAGGGATTGCCGTCAGTGAGGCGTTGGCGGCGAGTCTGAATCGCCCTCTTGGTGCCCGTGCCCTGCTCGAGGATCCGGCCGCAGCCGAGAACTGGCACCAGGATCGGGAGACGCTCGAATTACTACTGCGCAGCGCATCCCCGTTCCCAGTGGTCGAGCACTTGGCGCGGCGTGATCTTGCATCGTGGCTCCCACGATTGCAGCGTCTGCTCGCGTCAGCACAACAGTTTCTCGCGACCGGAGCATGGGACGATTTCGGACGCCTGTTTCCACGGGATGCACTGGAGCGGTTTTCCCTCCAGCGGGGAGCCAGAGAGCTTGCGCGCCTGTTTCAGGAATCGTTACAGTGGCAGCGTGAACTGCCATCGTCGCTGAACCCGCAGTTGCGTTGCGAAAGCATCGTGCTCCGTTTCTGGCGCCATGGCGATTGATGGTTACTGGGGTTGTGTGCCGGCTGGCGCCTGCCAGCAACGGAGGGGAGACGGCAATGCGTAGTCCAGCGATCCAGACGAGATGACAGCTCCATCCAGAGGCCGGATCCTGACGGTTGCGATTCGCGAAAAATCGGCACTGTTTGCTGCTTATATGCCATTTCTGACCAACGGTGGCCTTTTCATCGCCACCGACAAACCCTTCAACCTTGGAGACGAGGTGTTCGTTCTCCTTTCGCTTCCGGACGAATCCGAACGCGTACCCGTCCCCTGTCAGGTGGTCTGGATCACCCCGGCGCGTGCGCAGGGTAATCGTACCCGCGGGATCGGGGTGCAGTTCAGTCCCAGCGACAAGGGTGCGACCCGCCGCCTGATCGAGAACCAGCTGGGTGGCCTGCTGCAGGGCACTGGACGAACGCACACGCTCTGACTCAGACACGACTGGCTCACGCGTTCATTCGATTTTCGAATACTCCGTGACCAGGTCCATGGCCGTATCCAGATCCTCGAACGACAGGTAGAAGTGCGGTGAGAACCGAATACCGCCACCCCGTTTCGCGCAGAGAACACCTGCCTGCTGCAGATGCTCCAGCAGCCCATCGGTATCGCTCTGGGTCTGACGGAATGTCAGAATTCCCGCATGGCGTTCGGGCGGCGTGATAATCGTGCATCCCCGTGCCGTCAGACCTTCGTAAAGATACTGCCAGCGCGCGGTGATCTCAGCCCCGATACTTTCCAGTCCCATCTCCATCAGCAGCGACAGGCTGGCATGCAGGGCATGCGTTCCCAGTAGATTCGGGCTGCCGGGTTCAAAGCGCCGTGCGCTTGGGGCCGGAGTCAGATCGTAGGTACTGAAATCACCGGAATCCGCCAGCATGTGCCAACCGAATTCCTGCAGTACGAGTCGATCGCGCAATTCCGGCCGCACGTAGAACAGTGCAATGCCTTCGGGCGCGAGCAGCCATTTATGTGCGTCGGCCATCACGAAATCAGCATGGCAATCCTGAGCGTCGAAGGGGAGGGCACCCAACTGCTGAATGGCGTCGACGCAGAAGCGGATGTCACGCCGGTGCAAGGCCTCTCCCAGGCGCGGCAGATCAATGCGCAGACCAGTGGCGAATTGAACCGCACTGCAGGAGACCAGTGCAGTGCGGTTGTCACAGGCCGCAAGCAGCGCATCCTCCGGAGCATCATCAGTCAGGTCGACTTCCCGCACTTCCAGACCGAAACGTTCCGCAGCCATCAGCCAGACCAGGCGGTTGGACGGAAATTCGCCGCTCGGGATCACGATATTCCCACCCGATGACCATGGGAGCCCGAAGGCAACGATCGACAGAGCCTCCGACGTATTCTTCACGAACGCGATGTCATCCGGCGACGGTGCGCCGATCAGATCGCTCGCGAGTACGCGAGTAGCCGCTTCCACTTGCAGCCAGGCTCCGTAGTTCCGTGAGCCTGACTTCGCGTTCTCGCGGGCGAACGCCGTGACTGCCTCGGCGGTTCGCAAAGGCCATGGCCCTACCGCGGCGTGGTTCAGATGGATGATGTCCTGCTGCGGAAATTCCTGGTGCATCGCGAGCTCCGATCGATTTGCCGATAGCCTGTCACATCCGGGCCGCAGGTCAAGCCGACACAACCTGGCAGAACTGGCAATTCCCGTCTCCGGGAACGCCCTGCTTCCAGGGGTTGCCGAAGCTGGTCCAGATTGTTACGGTTAAGAGCTGGTTTTACGCAAAATGTGTTTGCGCCCATGCTTTTTCGAGCGGGCCATGCAGCAAGTTCGCTACCCGAGGCGGGCAGCCTGGAACACGCACGAACCCGATACCTCGTTCCGATTTTCCGATGACGAATTGGCGGTTTCAGGGAAATGCCCGGCAATCGAAAGCTTCCAGGGTGAACCCCCTGGCACGCGCCACGACCCGTCATTCGCCCCTGCCTGTGCAGGGCTTTTTCTATTTCCTCAGGAGGAACTGGATGAATTCAGTTCTCAGATTCTTTCGTGACCCTGCCCTGGGCAGCATCGAGCCCCGCGGTTTCAAGGTATTCACCGAGCGCACACTTGATGGTATCGAAGCGCTGCGCGAGCTCCCGGACGAAATGCGCTTCGAGATGCAGGTTGTCTCGAGCGTTTTGCCATTCAGAGTCAACCAGTACGTGATCGATGAACTCATCGACTGGTCCAGGGTTCCCGACGATCCGATGTTTCAGTTGACCTTCCCCCAGCGGGGCATGCTCGAGACCGAGGCCTTTGAACGTATGGCCGAGATGCACAAGCGCGGAGCGGAACGGGGAGAGATTGCCACGCTGGCCCGTGCGCTGCGGGCTCGGTTGAATCCCCACCCGGCGGGCCAGATGGAATTGAATCGCCCACGGAATTCCGACGGGCAGGTTGTCGACGGACTCCAGCACAAATATCGGGAGACGGTGCTGTTCTTTCCCAGTCAGGGGCAGACCTGTCATAGCTACTGCACCTTCTGTTTCCGCTGGGCTCAATTCGTCGGGGACAAGGCCCTCCGCATCGCCTCCAGCGAAACCGAACACATGCTTGGTTATCTGCGGGCACACGGGGATGTTTCCGATCTGCTGCTGACTGGCGGCGATCCGATGGTGATGAAGACGCGGAATCTCGCCCAGTACCTGGAGCCATTGCTCGGACCTGAATACGACCATGTGCGGACGGTGCGGATCGGGACCAAGGCATTGAGTTTCTGGCCGTATCGGTTCGTGACCGACAACGATGCCGACGATCTCCTGCGCTTGCTCGAGCGCCTGGTCGACGCGGGCAAGAACGTCGCGGTCATGGCCCATTACAACCACTGGCGGGAATTGGACACACCCATCGCGAAGGTCGCGATTCGACGCCTGCGCGAGACCGGGGCGACCATTCGCTCCCAGGGGCCATTACTGGCGCAAATCAATGATCGCGCCGACGACTGGGCGCGGCTCTGGCGCGATCAGGTGGCGCTGGGCATTCACCCGTACTACATGTTCGTGGAGCGCGACACCGGGGCGCGGCACTATTTCGAAGTCCCGCTGGCCCGGGCCTGGGAAATCTACCGCGACGCCATGCAATCGGTTTCCGGGCTGTCCCGCACTGCGCGGGGACCGTCGATGAGTGCGGGACCGGGCAAGGTGGAGATTCAGGGCGTAACCGAGGTTCAGGGGGAGAAAGTGTTCGTGCTGCGGTTTCTCCAGGGACGCAATCCCGACTGGGTGCAGCGGCCATTCTTCGCCCGCTTCGATCCGCAAGCCACCTGGTTTGATCAATTGAAGCCGGCCTTCGGTGACGACCGGTTCTTCTTCGAGAACGAGTACACGGCCATGCTTGCCAGACCAGGCGCCGCCGCCTGACGGCCGTTTGCCGGGTTCCAGGCAGAATCTGGCGGGGGCCGTCAGCACTCCAGCAGCCAAGTCCGACAGGCTGCCGCGGGGTTCCGCATTGCGGGCGTTTGGGCGTTAGAATCCGGTAATGGATGCACTGACTCTGAAACGCCGCGATCTCGCTGCCCTTTGGCACCCCTGTACGCAGATGAAGGATTACGGGGAGGAGGGTACCCTGCCGATGCTGGCGATCCGCCGAGGTTCGGGGGTCTGGCTGGAGGACTTCGACGGCAACCGCTATCTGGACGCCATCAGTTCGTGGTGGGTAAACCTGTTCGGGCACGCAAATCCCACGATCAACGCCGCGATCCGCGACCAGCTCGATCAGTTGGAACACGTGATCCTCGCCGGCTGTACCCATGAGCCGGTGGTGCAGCTGTCCGAACGCCTGATCGCGCTGACCCCCGAACCCCTGAAGCGTTGCTTCTTTGCCGACAACGGCAGTGCTGCCGTCGAGGTGGCGTTGAAGATGAGCTTCCATTACTGGAGCAACCGGGGGCACCCTGAGAAGCAGCGCTTCATCTGCCTGAGCAACAGCTACCACGGCGAAACCCTGGGCGCGCTCGCGGTGGGTGATGTCGAACTGTACCGCAAGACCTACGCGCCGCTGATGATGCCGGTGATCACGGTACCCGGACCGGACTGCTTCGAACGCGAGCCCGGCGAGACCTGCGCCGACGTGGCCAGGCGCCGGTTCGCCTTGATGGAGGCCACACTGGCCGAGCACGCGCACGAGACCTGCGCGGTGATCGTCGAACCACTGGTGCAGTGCGCGGGTGGAATGCGCATGTACGACCCCGAGTACCTGCGCCTGCTGCGCGCGGCCTGCGACCGTCATGGCGTGCACCTGATCGCGGACGAAATCGCGGTTGGCTTCGGGCGTACCGGAACCCTGTTCGCCTGTGAGCAAGGCCCGATCGCACCGGATTTTCTTTGCCTTTCGAAGGGCTTGACCGGGGGCTACCTGCCGTTGGCCGTGGTGCTGACCACCGACGAGGTCTACGATGCGTTTTACGACGACTACGAGAAGTTGAACGCGTTTCTGCATTCGCATTCCTACACGGGGAACCCGCTGGCCTGCCGGGCCGCCCTCGCGACCCTTGACATATTTGATCAGGAGCCGGTTCTGGAACGGAATCGCGAACTGGCAAAACACATGGGCCGTGCCCTGGCCCCACTGGAAGAGCACCCCCACGTAGCCGAAGTACGCCAGACCGGCATGATCGCAGCCGTGGAACTGGTCCAGGACAAGGGCTCGCGCCGGCCCTTTCCCTGGCAGGAGCGGCGTGGCCTGGAGATTTACCGGCATGGGCTGCAGCGTGGGGCCCTGCTGCGGCCACTGGGTAACATCAGCTACCTGATGCCACCCTACGTGATTACCGAGGACCAGATCGATTTCCTTGCTCAGGTCATGCGCGAAGGTATCGAACGGGCCACGAAAACCTGTTTCGGCAAGTCCTGACAAAAGTCTGAAGGTGGTCCCTGCAGATCCGACCAGCGTGGTCGAGGTGTAGCCCCTCCGGCAGGCTGCGTCCGATGAACCAACACCAGACAGGTGGACATAGCCCCGATGTTGCGGTGCAATACGTCGGTTGACTGTGAGGGGGCGCTGATGAGCAAGGGGAGCAAGAAAACGGTTGACCTTGCCCTGCAGGGTGGTGGTGCCCACGGGGCATTGACCTGGGGGGTGCTCGACCGACTGCTGGCGGACGAACGAATCGAGATCGCGACGATCAGCGGTACCAGCGCTGGCGCGATGAACGCCGTGGTGATGGCCGAAGGATTGGATCGAGGCGGGCGCCGGGGAGGCCGGGAGGCGTTGGCCACGTTCTGGAAAGCGGTCAGTGACGCAGCCCGCTTCTCACCGATACAACGGTCGCCCTGGGACCGGTGGACCAATAACTTCAGTCTGGACAACTCGCCGGGCTATCTGTTCTTCGAACAGCTCACGCGGCAGTTCTCGCCGTATGAGCTGAATCCACTCAACATCAATCCCCTGCGCGATCTGGTGGCCTCGCTGGTTGATTTCGACCGGGTCAACCATTGCCGGGCAGTCAAGGTGTTTGTTACTGCCACCAACGTGCGTACCGGCCGTGGCCGCAGTTTCACTCAACCATATCTGTCGGTCGACACCGTGATGGCTTCGGCCTGCCTGCCGTTCATGTATCAGGCCGTGGAGATCGACGGCGAGGCCTATTGGGACGGTGGCTATATCGGCAACCCAGCGCTCTACCCGCTGGTGGAGGATCGGGCCACGCGCGATCTCATCGTGGTGCAGATCAATCCGATGGTACGCGAGGAACTGCCGCGCACCGGTCGCGAGATCATCAACCGGCTGAACGAGATCACCTTCAACGCAAGCCTGATCAAGGAACTGCGCTCGATCGAACTGCTGCACCAGTTGATCGAGGCGGAGCGACTCGAATCCGAGCGCTACCGCGACATCCATGTCCACCTGATCCACGCCCACGAGGAGCTCAAGGATCTCGATGCCTCGAGCAAGATGAATGCCGAATGGGATTACCTGACACATCTCAGGGACCGCGGTCGGGCCTGGGCCGAGCGTTTCCTCGAACAACATTACGACGACCTGGGTAGGCGCTCGACTTTCGATCTGAAGAGTCTGTTCTCTGACAGCTTCAGCCCACCAAATCTGGATGACACCGCGTTGACCGAATCCCCCGAGGAGCCAAAGCCATGATCGGCATACTCGTCATTCTGGTCGCTCTTGGGTTGCTGATGTACCTGGCCTATCGGGGCATCAGCGTCCTGATCCTCGCACCGGCGCTGGCGACTTTCGCGGTGGTGGCGACGATGGACGGCCCTGTGCTGGCGAGCTACACGCAAATCTTCATGGGTTCGGCGGGTAACTTCATTACCCTGTATTTTCCGGTGTTCCTGCTCGGCGCGATCTTCGGCAAGTTGATGGAGGATTCCGGCAGTGCCGGTGTGCTGGCGAATGCCATCATCGCCAGGCTTGGAACCGGGCGGGCCATCCTGGCCGTCGTGCTGTCATGCGCGGTGATGACCTACGGCGGCGTGTCGCTTTTCGTCGTCGCCTTCGCGGTGTACCCGATCGCAGCGGCGCTGTTCCGGAAAGCCGATATTCCCAAGCGACTGATCCCGGCAACCATCGCGCTGGGCGCCTTCACCTTCACGATGACCGCGCTGCCCGGGACACCGGCCATCCAGAACGCCATCCCGATGCCGTTCTTCGGCACCTCGCCCTTCGCCGCCCCTGGCCTGGGCATCATCACCGCGCTGGTGATGTTCGCTCTGGGGATGCTCTGGCTCGAATACCGCGCGCGCAAGCTGGCGGCGGAGGGTTACGGCGATCATCCCGATGCCGATTTCGCCCCCAACAAGGAACTGCGGGAGCGGGCCGCCGGCGAGGGTTTCGACCTGATGGAACTGCCGGTGGAGCAGCGCCCGGCGGGTCCGCCGCCGGTGTTCATAGCGGTTCTGCCATTGGTGCTGGTGATCGCGATCAACCTGCTGTTCACCTTCGTGATCATCCCGAACATGGACACGGAGTTCCTCGCGTTACCCTTGTATGGGGAGACCAGTATCGAGGATGTTCGTGGAATCTGGTCGGTGATCGCGGCCCTCGTGCTCTCCCTGTTGGTGGTGATCGCAACCAACTGGAAGCGGCTGCCCAAGCTCACACAGTCCTTGGATAACGGTGCCAACGCCTCGCTGCTGCCGATCTTCAACACCGCAAGTCTGGTGGGCTTCGGTGCGGTGATCGCCTCATTGGCCGCTTTCGTGCTGATTCGCGAGACGGTGGTTGGGCTAGGGGGCGACAACCCGTTGATCTCACTGGCCATCGCGGTGAACGTGCTGGCCGGCATGACCGGCTCGGCCTCGGGCGGCATGAGCATCGCGCTGTCGACGCTCGGCGACACCTACCTGGAGATGGCGTACGCTCAGGGCATCAACCCGGAACTGCTGCATCGAGTCACCGCCGTGGCCACGGGCGGCTTGGACACACTGCCGCACAACGGGGCGGTGATCACCCTGCTTGCCATCACCGGTCTCACGCATCGGCAGGCGTACTTCGATCTCGCAATGACTGCAATGCTCGCACCCTTCCTGTCGCTGATCGTCCTGATCACGCTGGGGACATTGTTCGGCAGCTTCTGAGCCTGGGAGCCTGCCGGACTTGGATGTCGGTAGTGAGCCAGTGGAGGTAGCCCAAGTCCGACAGGCTTACAGGAAACCCCGGGTTTCATGCGGGAAGAAGACCGCCATGATCAAGGGCTGAGTGGAAATCATACGCCGAAAAACGTAGTCTCCCCGGGCTGGATCGGGGCCGAGGGCTGAGCCGCGGTCAAGCCAGCACCTCGGATGCATGGTGCGCGGGGCGGACAGACGCCTGGTTATCATGCCTCACGACGGATCCCGTCCCTGGATTTACGAGAAAGCCATTGGAGGAGCGATGCGACCAGCGCATTTGCTGCAGGTACTCGACCGCGAGTTCGCCAGTACCCGGGAAGGACACCACACCCCGGTGATGCTTTGGGGGCCGCCGGGTGTGGGCAAGTCCCAGATGATTGCAGAAGTGGCGGGGCGCAATGGTGTCCCGCTGATCGACATTCGTCTGTCACAGATGGAACCGTCGGACCTGCGCGGCATTCCGTTCAAAAACGGCGATCTGGTGGAATGGGCAGTACCATCGATGCTCCCGGATGCCGAGCGCCAGGGCATCTCCGGTGTGCTGTTCCTGGATGAAATCACATCGGCGCCACCAAGCGTCTCCGCGGCCGCGTATCAGCTGATTCTGGATCGCCGTCTGGGCGCCTACGAGGTCCCCGAGGGCTGGGCTATCTTCGCCGCGGGCAATCGGCAGGGCGACCGCGGCGTGACCTACACGATGCCGGCTCCGCTGGCAAATCGCTTCTCGCACTTCGAGGTCGAACTCAACGTCGATGACTGGGCGGCCTGGGCCTATGCGCGGGGAATCGATGACCGGATCATTGCCTTTATCCGCTTCCGCCCGGATCTCCTGTTCGAGTTCGATCCAGCGCATAATCCGGTTGCATTCCCGTCGCCGCGTTCCTGGGAATTCGCGCACCGGGCCTTGCAGAAATTCGAGGCGTATCCCGAACTGCTCAGCGGCTCGTTGCAGGCCTGCGTGGGGCAGGCCGCCGGTATCGAATTGAATGCGTTCATTGCCCATCTCGATCAGATGCCGGACCTCGACGCCATCGTCCGCGGGCAGCCCGTTGCCGCTCCTCGTGAAATCGATCTCCAGTACGCAGTGGCGGCCGCACTGGTGGGGCGTGCGATTCGCGCCCAGGGGGGTACGAGCGCGGCGGAGATTCAGGGCCATATCCTCAACTATGCGGGCACTTTTCCTCAGCGCGAGATGGGCATCATGATGGTGACCGACATGCATCGGGCGCTCGGAGACGAACTGTTCGCGGTACCCGAATTTGCCGCATGGTCCGAGCAGGTGGCCGACCTGATGCTGTACGACGCCTGACGGGAGGACCCTGCGCCCGTGCTGAAGCTCGATGTCGAGACCAAACTGGCAGCCGCCCGTACCCGGTTGATCATCGACAAGCCCTTTCTCGGTGCGCTGGTGCTGCGTCTGCCGTTGCAGCCAGCGCGCCCGGACTGGTGCAGAACAACCTTCACCGACGCACGCAAGCTCTATTACAACGCCGAGTACATCGGGCACCTTTCCCTGGCCGAGACCCAATTTGTTCTCGCCCAGGAAGCGCTGCACTGTGCGTTGCTGCATTTCGCGCGGCGCGGTCATCGGGTCAGACACCTCTGGGACCTCGCCTGTGATTTCGCAATCAATCCGATCCTGATCCACGATGGTTTGACCGCGCCGCCCGGGGCACTGTACAGCCACGAATACGAAGGCATGACGGCGGAAGAGATCTATCCGTTGTTAAAGGACAACGAGAACGATTCCACCAACGAGGAAAACCTTCACGACAGGCCCGAGGAACAGCAGGAAGGCAAGGGCCAGGAGCCGCCTCCGCCCGAGCAGGAACAGGACGACGAACAGGGGCAGGGTCAGAGACCGCAGACGGAGACTGATGACAACGCTCAGCCCCAGGACGGCGTCGACGAAAATCAGGAAGGCGCCCACGAACCCCCGCCGCTGAGTGCCCAGGAGCGCGAAACGCTGGAGGTTCAGTGGAAGCAGCGCCTCGCCGGTGCGGCACAGCAGGCGATGCAGGCCGGCAAGCTCGGCGGGGACCTCGCCCGCCTGGTCGACTACGTGCTCGAACCGAAGCTGCCATGGCGAATGCTGCTGGCGCATTACATGACCGCTCAGGCTCGCGATGACTACAGCTATACCCGACCCTCGTCGCGCCGCGGCGAACCCGCGATCCTGCCGAGTCTGCGCAGCCACCAGCTTGAACTGGTCGTCGCAGTGGATACCAGCGGTTCGATTTCCAACGAGGAGATGTTCGAATTCGTGTCGGAAATCGATGCCATCAAGGGGCAGCTCCGGGCCCGAGTGGTATTGCAGGCCTGTGACGAACGGTTGTGTCCCGATGGACCTTGGACCTTCGAGGCCTGGGAGCCGTTGATGATGCCGACGGCTTTCATGGGGGGAGGGGGCACGGATTTCAGGCCCGTGTTCGAGTGGGTGGGGACTCTGGATCGGGAGCCCGACCTGGTGGTGTATTTCACCGATGCCGAAGGGACGTTCCCCAAAGTTCCGCCGCACTGCCCGGTGATCTGGCTGGTCAAGGGCAAGGCGCAGGTGCCCTGGGGCCAGCGTATTCAGTTGAATTGATCGATGCTGACCCCCGAAGACAGCCTGCGCCTGAACGTTTTGCTGAAGCAGGATCTGCATGCCCTGCGGATCGACGAGGGCAAGATGACCATCCACGCCCTGACCGGACGGGGCGAAGCCCGTATTCCGCTGAATCCCAACTGCCCGGACGATGCCTACCTGCGCCGGGTACGGGAAATGATCTCGAGCAGTGTCCTTGGGGTTCCGCACGGATACCCCGCCTACCTGAAACGCTGGACCCGCATGGGGCATGCACGCACCGAAAGCCTTGCCGGTTTGCTGAAACTGGGAGAAGCCGAGGCCCTGGCCGCGGTGGTTCACGCCAGCGGCCTGACCGACGAGTTGGCAAGTCGGGCGTGGTGGCTTCTGCAATCCCCGGAGCATGCCCGCGCCATGCTCAAACGGGAGGCCGTGGTCCAGGGGAAAATGGGGCCACAGCTTGCGGAATTTCTGGTCGAATTCCTGGCTTATGAGGAGAGACCGGCGAACATGGTGGAGTCGGTACGCCTTGTGCTGCAACCGGGGCTAATCCCCGATGGCGTCCGCGAGGAGCTATGGAAAAAGGGTCAGCGGCGGACGGCTTACCGGGTCGGCTTTCTCAAGACCAGTCCTGATGCGTTGCCCGAGTCAGGAACTCCGCATCCGCGTCTTACTGCTCTGATACCGATCCTCCAGGCAGCCATTGAAGAGGACAACCCGTTTGCCCGCCAGCTTCTGCGCGTACTGAACGCTCCAGGGCAGGCATATCTGGGTACCGTTCGCCTTGCGCTCTCGAAGTGCACCGATCAGGGTGTCGTCGTGCACCTGTTCGAGGCGATCGAGGCCTATTTTGCTTCCGTGAGACCCAATCGCGCGGGCCACCGGCGGATTGAACCGTTGCTGGCGGATGCCGAGCGCCTCGACGAATGCCCGGACACGCCGGAGCAATGCCGCGGTTTCCGGACTCTGTGGGAGGCGATGCCGGTGGAGGATCGACCGCTGCTCGAGAGTCTGCTGGTTTTCGGGCTGGTGGGCGAACCGCTTCTGGCACCGATTTTCGGCAACACGGACGCCGTAGGCTCCGGGCTGCGCAATGCCCTGGAGCCCGTGACGGATGGGCTATTCCCGCACCTCGACCGTCTTGCACCGTAGTCGTGCCATCTCAGGCCTGCCGGAGAAGCTGGGGTGCAGGGCGGACCTGTTCCCCTTTTGGTTGGGCCGCGCCCCGAGGGGTTTTCAAGCCAACCGATCGTCCACACGAGGCGTTATCTGCTCATCGGAGGAACGAAATGAAAAGGTTCATGGATCTCGTCAACGACTGCTGCAGCACCGTACCGGAGCTGATGCCCTGGGATCTGGAGGAGAAACTGGCCGGCAACCCGAGTACATTGGTCGTGGATGTACGCGAACCCGATGAATTTTCCGCCATGCACATCGAGGGGTCTCTCAACGTCCCGCGCGGCATCATCGAGTCTGCCTGCGAATGGGATTACGAGGAAACCGTTCCGGAGCTGGTTCAGGCGCGGGAACGCGAGGTAGTGCTGGTCTGCCGCTCGGGCAACCGCAGTTTGCTTGCCGGGGCCAATCTGCGCCTCCTTGGATACCAGAAGGTGTTTAGTCTGAAGACTGGTCTGCGTGGATGGAAGGACTTCGAACAGCCGCTGGTCGACGCTGCCGGCAATCGGGTGGATCTCGATGATGCCGACGACTATTTCACGCCTCGGCTACGTCCCGAGCAACACCGACCCAAATGAAGGAGGCCGTACTGCGATGAGTCAGCCAGTCGCGAAGCCCGTGCTCTATTACGTGCATGATCCGATGTGCAGTTGGTGCTGGGCGTTTGCCCCTGTACTGGAGCAGTTGCTGGAGCGTCTACCGAACGTCATCGAGGTCCGGCGGCTTCTGGGTGGTCTGGCACCTGATACCGACGAGCCGATGCCGGAGGATCTGCGCGAGATGGTGCAGGGCTCGTGGCAGCGGATAAAGCAGCATGTACCCGAGACTGAACTGAATTTCGATTTCTGGACCAAATGCGTTCCACGCCGTTCCACGTACCTTTCCTGTCGCGCGGTCATTGCTGCGCGCCGGCAGGGCGAGAAATTCGAGCAGGCGATGATTACAGCGATCCAGCGGGCGTATTACACTCAGGCACGCAACCCGTCGGATGCAAACACCCTGATCGCACTGGCGGGAGAGATCGGACTCGATACCGCCGCGTTCGAGAAGGCACTGCGTTCCGCCGAGGTCGACCGGGAACTCGAGGCGGAAATTCTTCAGGCGCGGGCAATGGATATTGAAAGCTTCCCGGCGCTGGTCTACGTCGACGCAAGGGGGCCACGTCCGATCGCCATCGATTACCGGGATCCGGAGCCCATGCTGCGGATGATCGATACAGCCATCTCGCGTTCTTGCGAAGACGCCTGAAGACTGGGTGTGTAGCCGGCCGGAAGCACCTTGTACCGGACCATGGGCGAGACACTGATGGGCAATTCGTGGGGCAACGGCAAGACAATCCGGCGGGAGGAAGCACGGCGCCGAGCCACCCCGTTTCGCAGGCGTTTTCTGGTCCCTGTGTGGGCATTGATTGCGTTTCTGATCCATTCGGTTTCCGGTTGTTCAACGACACTCATCCCACCGAAAGGCGAAGTGGCGGATCCGCGCCCGGTCTTTCTGCTGGACCACGGCAGACACACGAGTCTCGTTGTTGGCACAGCCGAGGGGTCCATGGTTCGGTACGCCTATGGCGACTGGCGCTTCTACGCCGATCAGGATATGCGGTTGCGTACGGGGCTGGCCGCGCTGCTGTGGCCGACACCGGCGACGCTGGCGCGGCGGGAACTGACCGGACCTGCCGATGAGGTCACTTTACTTTCGCATCTGCGGGTGGGCGTACGTGGCGTGTATGGGCTGCAGGTGCCGGGGCACGCGGCGGACCGGTTACGGCAAGAACTGGACGAAGTCCATGGGAAGGAACCCGAGAAGCATCAGTACGTCGAGGTCTACGATTTCGTCTTTGCGCCACACCCGGAGCCCTATACGTTTCTGAACAACTCCAACACCAAAGTGGCGCAATGGTTGCGCAGCATGGAGGTGGAAGTGCGAGGCCCGGCACTGCTGTCGATCTGGCGACTTGAGGCAACACACTGATCATTTCGCTTTTCCCGACGCACGCGGGCGGGTGAATCCTGCGACCGTCCAGCAGACAAGCGGCCAATGGACAATCTGGACAAGCCTCAAACATGCGGGTCCATCAATGCGCATAATGTATATTATGTAAAATTATGGATCAGTTCCCGAGAAAGGAGCCCTGCAAGAGTCACTAATAACGTGCCTCGGGCGCGCCCGGCGCTGAGGCCAACCCAGCGCTGGTGTCGCGAGCGAAGCTCACCTACAGGCGTCACGCAACGCGTAGGAGGCCAGCCCTCTGGCCAATCCGGCGCTGGCCGGAACCACGAACGCCGATGGTTTCCCCGCGCCCGATCGGCGTGAGGCTCGCCTCCTACCTTGCGATGGCCGGCATCAGCATGATCGGCAGCGCTCGATCACCAGCGGCAGGAGTTGCTTCACTCGGGTCATTCCCGTTTCCAGGTTGCGGCCGATTTCTTCCATGGTGATCACGCCATCCGAACGGCCGGCTGCCCAGTTCGCGACCACCGCGCAGCAGGCGTACCGCAACCCGAGTTCCCTCGCCAGCGCTGTTTCCGGCATTCCGGTCATCCCGACCACGTCACAGCCATCGCGCTCGAGGCGGTCGATCTCCGCGGCCGTCTCCAGGCGCGGCCCCTGGGTAGCGGCATACGTTCCGCGCTCTACGACGCCCAGATCCAGTTCCCGGGAAGCGTTGATCATCGCCTGTCGAAGGTCTTCATGATAGGGATACGTCATGTCGACGTGGGTCACGCCTTCCATGTCGTCCCCTTCGAAAAAGGTATGAAAGCGTGACCAGGTGTAATCGATGATCTGATCCGGGACGGCAATGACCCCAGGAGCCATTTCACTGGTGATGCCACCGACCGCTGCAATCGCCAGAACGGTCTCAACATCCGTTTCCCTCAGGGCCCAGATATTCGCGCGGTAATTGACCTGATGCGGCGGTATGGTGTGCTGCGCTCCATGCCTTGGCAGGAAGATGACCTCGTGCCCATGATAGTGGCCAAAGGTCAACGGGCCGGACGGCTCCCCGTAAGGCGTATGCATTACCTCGCGCCGGGTGATCTCCAAATCCTTGAGCCGTGTAAGCCCGGTGCCACCGATAATCGCCAGACGCTGGTCGGTCATTTCGTTCTCCGCCGCTTATAGGTCTTCAGGTTGATTCACGGACGTCCGTGCGGGCTCGCAATTTCGGGTTCTCGCGCCGATCAGCCACGGACAAACACGGATGAGTAGGAGGCGAGCCCTCTCGCCGATCGGGCGCTGGCACACAATCGCAACATTGCGTGTAACTGGGTAGCCGACTCGCGCGGCGATCAGGTCCCGCGTACCGCAAAGATGCCGGGCGCGTTGCGCAGGTAGTCATGGTAGTCCATGCCGTATCCGAACAAGTAGCGGTTCGGGGCATCGAGTGCCGCATGATCGACGGTAATGGCCGGATCCCGGTCCGGATTGGCCTTGTTGACGAGTACGATACTGATTACGTCCCGGGCGCCCTGCTCTCGGCAATAGTCGCAGATCGCGGAAAGTGTGATGCCTCCGTCGAGCACATCATCGACGATGACCACGGTCCGGTCGCGCAATGGCGTGCGGGGGACTGCGAGCCAGTGCAGGTGATCGCCGCCAGTGGTGGCGCCGCGATACCGGGTCGCGTGCAGGTAATCCACGTGCAGTGGAAACGACCAGCGGGTCAGCAATCCGCCGAGCAGCACAACGGCACCGTTCATCACACCGAGCACCAGGGGGTTGGTGTCGCCGATTAACTCCGCAGTCGCGGTAGCCAGGCGATCGATGGCCTCCTCCACTACCTCGCGGTTGTAGAGACAATCGGCTTCATTCAGTACCCGCCGAACCTCGTCAGGAGTCATCGCTGATGCTCGAAACAGGCCCCGGTTGCGCAGACAGCCCGGGGCCGTTGTGGCTCAGTAGGTGAAAGTGACCGTGTCGTCGTCCATGGCCTCGGAGATCACGTAAGCCCCGCCCACGGTTTCTTCGATCTCAGGGATCAGATCGTCGCCCCACAGATCCAGCGTCGGGGTGCAGACCTTGAATGAGACCCCCGCTTCGTGGGCATCCTTGATGAACTCGTACACCGACTTGGAGCTGCCTTCCTGTACAAACAGGTTTTCGGCAACGCCTTTCTTGGCCAGTTCACCGGCGCGGCCCGTGAGGACGACCTCGACGTCGTACTCCATGGCTGCGGCGACGGTCGCCTGAAAGAACGGAGCACCCAGTTCGGAGGGGTTATGGGGGTCGGTGTTGACCATCACGATGAGCAGTTTGTCGGCCATTCAGGTTCTCCAGAAGTGTATGAAGGCAAAGGAAAGTTGTCTGGATGGAAGAATCCAGCCCCCTTCCCATTGCGTTTTCGACCACGGTATTTTAGTCGATTATAATGCAGTAACGCACTTTTGGCCGCATTTCATGTGCGGGATCGTTGGCCCGCCATCAGCGGCAAACCGTTACTCTGACAGGGGATGACGTGCCCCGTAGTGATGGAAGTCACTTTCCTGCAAAGTGCCTTGAGGCGAAGCCGGATTCCGCCTCAACTGCGCCGAACCTTTGGTCTCCCCTCGAGCGGCGCAATTCGCTGCACAGTTCAATGTTTGTCATGCAGTCATACGGGAACCCGAAACCGCTTGAGCCGAAGGGAATTGGTGACGACGCTCACGCTCGAGAAGGCCATCGCCAGCGCTGCGAACATCGGCGAGAGCAGGATGCCGAAAAAGGGATAAAGCGCACCCGCCGCCACGGGCAGCAATGTTGCATTGTAAACGAAGGCCCAGAACAGGTTCTGTTTGATGTTCCGCAGCGTCGCTCTGGAGAGCGCGATGGCCTGGCTGATTCCTGCGAGATCATCGGACATCAGCACGACCGCGGCCGACTCCATCGCCACGTCCGTGCCGGATCCGATCGCGATTCCGACCTCGGCCCGCGCCAGGGCCGGCGCATCGTTGATGCCGTCGCCCACGAAGGCCACCTTGCGGTTACCCTGCTGCAACTGTCGGATGGCCTCGACCTTGCCATCGGGCAAGACTTCCGCGATCACTTGGTCGATACCGAGCTCGCGGCCAATGGCCTCCGCGGTCCGGCGATTGTCCCCGCTGATCATCACAACCTGGAGCCCCTGCCCATGCAACCACTCCATCAAGGGGGCGGCGCTGGACTTCAGCGGGTCAGCGACCGCCAGCAAGGCGCCCAGCCGGCCATCGATCGCGACATACAATGGGGTGGCTCCGAGGTCGGCGAATTGGTCCGCATCTGCGCCAAACTGGTCAGGGTCTACACCCGATTGGGATAGAAACCGTCGGGAGCCCACCAGGACGGTGCGCTCACCCACAGCGCCACGCGCGCCCTGCCCCGGCTCCGCCGCGAAGTCCCGGGCCTCCTCCACCAAGAGTTCCCGGGCCTTGGCGCCACGTACGATCGCTTGCGCGATTGGGTGCTCGGAGTGCGTTTCCACGCTGGCTGCCAGGGCCAGCACCTCGGCCTCGTCGAAACCTGAAACGGTCTTGACGGCGGTCAACTCGGGACGTCCCTCGGTCAGGGTTCCGGTCTTGTCCAGCGCCACGACCTCGATTCCGCGCAGCGCTTGCAGGGCATCGCCGCCCCGAAACAACACTCCCATTTCTGCACCTTTGCCGGTCCCCACCATGATCGAGGTCGGAGTGGCCAGGCCCATCGCGCAGGGGCACGCGATGATCAGTACCGCTACTGCATTGACCAGTGCCAGGGTCAATGCTGGTGCCGGGCCGAAGACTACCCATATGATGAAGGTAAGAATCGCAATCCCGATCACCACAGGCACAAAGTAACGGGTCACCCGGTCGACCAAGGCCTGGATCGGCAGCTTCGAGCCCTGCGCCGCTTCCACCATGCGGATGATCTGGGCCAATACGGTGTCGTTGCCGACGCGTGTTGCGAGCAGGGTCAGGCTGCCCTTCCCGTTCACCGTACCGCCAACGACCTTGGAACCCGTCTCCTTGAGCACGGGAACCGGTTCTCCGGTGATCATGGACTCGTCCACCCAGGATGAGCCCTCCAGAACCTCGCCATCCACCGGCACCCGTTCACCCGGGCGCACCAGAACATGGTCTCCTGAACGAAGCTGGTCCGCGTCCAGTTCGACCACCTCGCCTTCACGGATCACACGCGCGTTGCTCGGACGCAGGCCCATCAGTCTTCGAATGGCTTCCGACGTTTCGCCCCGGGCACGCGCCTCGAGGAAGCGGCCGACGAGAATAAGCGTAATGATGACCGCCGACGCCTCGAAATAGACATGCACCGTGCCCTCGGGCAACACCCCGGGCAGGAAGGTTGCGACCACCGAATAGCCGTAAGCGGCCGAGGTGCCGAGCATCACCAGCGAGTTCATGTCCGGTGCGCCTTGGATAAGCGCAGGCCAACCCTTCCGATAAAAACGCAGACCTGGCCCGAACTGGACGACTGACGCGAGCAGGAAGAACAACAGGTAGACGTTTTGGGTTCCCAGAGCGCCGTGTACCGCGTGGTGGAGTGCAGGGATCAGGTGTCCGCCCATATCGATCACGAAGATCGGTAAAGTCAACGCGGCGGCCAGTGTCATGCTCCGCTTCAGCGAACGGTGTTCCATCGCCCGCGCGGTGCGTTCGCGGTCCAATCGATCCGGCCCTGGCTCGCGGAGTTCGGCCCCGTAACCCGCGGCCTCGACTGCGGCCACGAGATCCCTTGGCGCAGCAAGGTCCGGCAGGTAACGCACGAGTGCACTTTCCGACGCGAGGTTAACGTTGGCCTCGATCACCGCCGGCAACTGGCGCAGTGCCTCCTCGACCCGGCCCACGCAGGAGGCGCAACTCATGCCACTTACCGCGAAGGTGACCGTGTCGCTGGCGGGTTCGTACCCAGCCGCCGCAACGGCCTCAACAACGTCCTTTGGCGCGGCAAGGCCTGTTACCGTTGCCTGCCCGGTGGCGAGATTCACGGACGCATCCGTCACGCCGGGCACATCCCGGATCGCATCCTCAACTCGAGCCACGCAGGAGGCGCAACTCATGCCGCTGACAGCGACTCGAAAGCCGCCGGCCTGCGAGGAAGGTCTCATCGAGTCGTGCTCACTGGCATTCATGGCTTCAGTGTAGACGCTGACCCGTCCGTGTAACGCGTGGCCCCTGGGGTGAATTCCGCCTTCGTTCGCGACCGCTTCCGAAGTCGTTCTGGCTGGGTCCTCGCGCGGTAACCTCACTTACGTTGCGGAAGCTCGATCAGGAAACCCGGGCGAAGCGTTTCCGTCATACGTGTCCAGCGTGAGGGGCCCCATGGTCCGCCAGAGCGTGGAGACGCGCCACCGCGGCATCCATATGTTCGGGATCGGAGGTGGTTGGTCGTGCTCGCATGGCCTCGAGGCGCCGTCGGGAATCGGTGTCGGTCGTCCGTTCGCCGAGTTCGTCCAGAATGTCGTTCATTGCCGAAAAATCATTGCAGACCAGGATCATATCGCAGCCCGCGTACAGAGCGGCGTGTGCGCGTTCCACCGGAGAACCCGCGACTTCCGCGCCTGCCATATCGAGGTCATCGCTGAATACAGCGCCATCGAACCCCCAGCGAATCCGCAACAGGTCGTGAACCCAGATGCCGGAAAAGCCGGCTGGTTTGGAATCGATTCTGGGGTAAATGACATGCGCCGGCATGATTCCGCCCAACCGCGGCAACAGGGGCAGGAAAGCCGCGATATCATCGGCTTCGATCTGTTCCAGGGGACGCGGGTCGACGGGAACTGCTTCGTGCGAGTCGGCGGCCACTGCGCCATGCCCCGGGAAATGCTTGCCGACGCCCCGCATTCCAGCCTGTTCGAGGCCGTCGAGCAGACAGCCACCCAGCAGGGCGATCACATCCGCGCGCTCGTGGAACGCACGGTCGCCGATCACTTCGCTGATGCCGATGTCACGGTCCAGGACCGGGGTAAAGCTGAAATCGACTTCAACCGCCTGAAGCTCCTGTGCCAGGAGCCAGCCCGCGTCCCGGGCCAGTTCCTGCCCGCGGGCGGGGTCGTAATTGAAAACGTCTCCAATTGAATGCATCGCAGGTAGTTCAGTGAACCCGTCGCGGAAACGCTGAACACGGCCTCCTTCGTGATCCACCGCCAGCAGCAATTCGGGTTTGCGTAGCGATCGGATTTCCCGAACGAGGGCACGAAGCTGATCAGGATCCGCGAAATTACGGGAAAAGAGGATGACGCCGCCGGTCGCAGGATGCAGCAGGCGTTCACGGTCTTCCGGAGTCAGTTCGAGACCCTTGACACCCAGCATCACCGGGCCCAGGAAATCGGTCATGGCAGCAAGCCGGTTCGTGGTCCAGGCCCCAGTCTAACCGGTTTTTGGCCACGGGCGCCTCTGACGCGACGCGCGCGAACCATCAGCCGTTACCGGTCAGGTGCTCGATGGTGCGCAGGCCGCGCCCGCGCAGCGCGTAGGCCTTGCCGAATCCCAGGACCAGTTCCCCGGAAAAGGGTTGTAGCCGGAACGCCTGGAAGTCGGGAAGTCCCTCGAGCAGGTCGGCGATGCCGCCGAAGCGCGCCTTGAGAATCGCGAAGGTGGCCGCACGGGCGTCGGCATCAGTCAGTCGTTCCGGCTTGCAACGCAGCAAAAGCCGTTTGCGCGCGTAGATCTGTCGGCAACCGGACGCATCCTCGAGCAGCAGACAGATCACCGGCTCCCCAGTGTCCAGAGCGTGAAAATGCGCGGCCAGTCGACTGGACACCACGTGCAGGCCCTCGTCCATGGTGCCCGCGAACGGAAGGTGACCCAAAGACAGACTTTCGCCCTCACCGCTACCGATCACCAAACCGGGGACTGCGGCCACAAGTTTCTCCGCGGCACGGTAGATGTCATGGTCGTTCATTTGTTCAATCCCCGCTGCAATCACCGAAATCACCGCAACCGAACCGTTTAACGCTGATCGCCGAGAGGGCTCGCCTGCTGCAGGGGCCCGGGCGTAGCGTGCCCGAAGGAGGCCAG